>JBQCFH010000191.1:0-16376 GCA_051959385.1 Rhizobiaceae bacterium
GTCGGTCGGGTAGACAGTTCCGGCGAACGACACTTCGGAGCCCACGATCAACGATCCCGCGCTGAGGCCGGGGCTGAGGCCGGCGGCGATGCCGAAGCTCAGGACGGCGGTAGACGTCCCGATCGGAGCGGCGGCGAGGGCCGCCGTCAGGTGCTCGCCCTGGCCGCAACAAACCACAACGCCGGGACCGCGTGCCAACCTCGCCTCGAAGGACAATCCCGTCGCGACGAGGACGGCCGGCTCCCCGTTCATAGCAGGGCCAGGCTGGTGTTGGAGCGCATGAGGACGCGGTAGCGCGCGAGCGCCCAGAGCGGGAAGTATTTTGCGTAGCCGTGATAGCGGAGATAGAAGACCCGCGGGAATCCGGTTCCCGTGTAATGGGGCTCATCCCATAGGCCGTCGCTCTCCTGCCGGTCGAGCAGGTAGCCGATCCCGTTCCGAACGGCTCCGTGCCCGGCGAGGCCGACCGCCAGAAGGCCGAGCAGGGCCCAGGACGTCTGCGTGACGGTGCTTTCAGAGGCGCTGTGGGATGCGTAGTCGAGCCTGTAGCTGTCGGCGCTTTCGCCCCAGCTGCCATCCTCGTTCTGGATCGACAGCAGCCAGTCGACCGCCCTGCGGACGGCCGGATCCTCCAGGCCGTGACCGAGCGAGCCCAGGGCGCAGAGGGCGGACCACGTGCCGTAGATGTAGTTCACGCCCCAGCGGCCGTACCAGGAGCCGTCGGGCCGCTGCGAGCGGCGAAGATTGGCGATCCCTGCGCGAAGCTGCGCCGAGTTCTCCGGCCTGGCGCCGTGGCTGGCCAGCATATGAACGCAGCGGGCGGTGAGATCGGGCGAAGGCGGGTCAAGCAGCGCGCCATGATCGGAAAACGGGATGTTGTTGAGAAACTCGTGCGTATTGTCGGCGTCGAAGGCCGCCCATCCGCCGTCGCGGGACTGGAGTCCGGCGATCCAGTTCACGGCGCGGCGGATTTCGGCGTCGTACCGGCGATCGCCGATGTCGCGCTGCAACCGCTCCATCGCCATGACGATCACGGCGGTGTCGTCCAGATCGGGATAATGCGGATTGGTGTATTGGAATGCCCAGCCTCCCGGCGCGAGGCCGGGTCTTTGGACGGCCCAGTCTCCCACTACGTCACATTCCTGCCGCGTCCGCAGCCATTCGAGGCCCGACACGGCCGCCTGCCGGCTTTCATCGTCGCCGGCCTCGAGCAGCGCATGGCAGGAAAGAACGGTGTCCCATACCGGCGAAAGGCAAGGCTGGACATATGCCTCCTCATCGCCGGCAAATACCAGCCCTTCGAGAGCCTGGCGCGCGACGCCGCGTTCAGGATGGTCGGGCGGATAGCCGAGCGCATCGAACATCATCACCGCGTTTGCCATGGCCGGGAAGATTGCGCCGAGGCCGTTCGTTCCGTTCAGCCGTTCGCGTACGAACTCCAAGGCCGCCGCGATGGCGCGCTGCCGCGCATGCGTCGGGAAATAAGGCTCGGTCCGCCGCAGGGCCGCGTCCCCCATTCGGAAGAAGGCGGCCCAGCCGCGGCTCTGATGTTCCGCGCGCGACGGCGGACCTGTTCGCTCGGGCGGCAGGATGAAGAGTTCCTCGATCGAAACGCCGCGAGGATTCTTCGCCCTTGGTTTCAGGGCGCTGAGGACGAGCAGGGGAACGATGACGGTCCTCGCCCAATAGGAAATCTTCGACAGGTGGAAGGGGAACCATCTTGGCGCCAGCATCAGCTCGACCGGCATCTGCGGCAGGCTCGTCCAGGGAAGAGTCCCGTAGAGGGCCAGAAGGATGCGCGTGAAGACGTTCGCCGCCGCCGCCCCGCCATGTTGCAGGATCGCCTGCCGGGCCTCGCGCATGTGCGGCTCCGACGGATCGTCTCCGATCATCTTCAGCGCGAAATAGGCTTTGACGCTTGCGCTGATGTCGAAAGCGCCCTTGTGAAACAGCGGCCAGCCGCCGCCTGCCGTCCGGTTGCGCCGCAGATAACGGCCGATCTTCCTCTCGAGGTCCAGATCCGCGGTCTCGCCGAGATAGTGGATCAGGAGAATGTATTCCGCGGGTATCGTGGCGTCGGCCTCGAGTTCGAACAGCCAGTGGCCGTCGCCGCGCTGCAACCGCCGTAAGGCGCGGCTCGCCGCTTCGATCCGCTCGTCCAGGCTGTCCTGTTGCGGGCCACTATCCGCCGGGTTGACGATAGTTTGGGTGGCGGATCGATGCATTCAGCGCCCCTTCGACTCAGAGGTTCTGCGCGGCGCGATGGCCCGACCGGATCGCGCCTTCGATCGTCGGGGGCAGGCCGGTGGCCGTCCAGTCGCCGGCCAGGAAAAGGTTCTGGAGCGATGTCCGCATACCAGGCCGCTTTGCCTCTTGCGCGGGCACGGTGGCGAAGGTGGCGCGCCGCTCCAGGATGACTTGCCAGGGCGGCAGCGGCATGTCGCAGCCGATAATCCGCATGATCTCGCGCCAGACCCGCGCCGCCAGCGCCTCGCGGCTTTCGTGCCCGCCGAAATTGCTGATCGTGACGGAAACGCGGCCGGGAAACTGGAATATCCATTGCGCCGCGCCGTTGATGACGCCGAGCATAGAGGGGATGGGCAGCGGGTCCTCTGCGCGGAAGTGGATGTTGGCGATGGAGCGGAACTCGTCCGGAGGGTTCAGCCCCGGCAGGAGCCGGCCGGCCACCTGAGGCGGAATGGCAAGGATCACGGCGTCACCGTCTTGGAGGGCGACGGTCATGTCTCCGAAGTTCAGCTCCCGCACGACGGATCCGCTGATATCCAGGCTGCGCAGGGTCCACCCGAAGCGCACGGGCACGTCATGTGCGCCGAGATACTGAAGTGCCGGATCGATGAAAGCCGCGCCAAGCCCGTCGATGGCGACGAGGGGCCGGCAGAAGCGTCCGCCGCGCGCGACCGTCTCGCGCAGGACGGAAGCCGCAAGCCGCGCCGATGAGGTCCCGGGGTCGTTATTGAGCACCGCAAGCAGCATCGGGTGGAGGAGATAGCGGTAAAGCGGCCCGGCGCATCTCACCGCCTCGGCAACGGTTTCGCGGCCCCGCCACACGGAAAGCGGCAGAAGCGCGAAATAATCGCGCGCGCGCGTTTCCGGGACTCGCTTCCCTTTTTGGAAAATCCACAAGGGAACCCGGCCGGAACCGAGATTGATGGTCCAGGCCTTTTCGCTTTCGAGATCGACGAAGGCGAAGCAGGCAGAATCGGGTCCCGAGACCCGGTCGAGAGCGCCGATCTCCGCCAGGTAGGCTAGTGTGCTTCCGTTCCCCGACAGAAGGATATGATTGCCGTTGTCGATCCGCATGCCGAGCGTCTCGTCATGATAGGAGCGGCAACGTCCTCCTGCATGGCCGGCCGCCTCGTAGAGCTGCACCTTCCGCCGCGCTCCCGCCAGCGTGACGGCGGCGGACAGCCCGGCCAGTCCGGCGCCTATGACGTGAACGGTTGCCATCAAAGAACCAGCGAACGCAGGGCGACCCCTGCAAGCCGCAGGCGGCTCAGGTGGACGGGCTGCCGAGGCGCGCGCCAGCCGCGTGCGACCATCTGGTCGAGCAGCGTGCGATAGGCCACCGACATCACGCGCGGCGCGCGCACGACGGAGCGTGGGGAACGGGCCATGATCGCGTCAGCGTCCGCATAGCGGGCGAGCGCCAGGTCGGCGACTTGCCGGCAGGCCGCATCGAGTGCGGGATGCGCGATGACGTCCAACGGGCGCCCGGCCGAAATGCCGGCGGCCTCGAGCGCCTCGCGCGGCAGATAGAGGCGGCCGATCCTCGCATCTTCGTCGAGGTCGCGCAGGATGTTGGTCAATTGCAGTGCCCGTCCGAGATGGTGCGCCAGCCCGGCGCCGTCGCGCTCGTCCATGCCGAAGATGCGCACGCAGAGTCGCCCAACGGCGCCTGCCACGCGGTCGCAGTAGAGATCGAGCGTCTCGGCGTCGGGCGCGCAGATATCCTCCCGTACGTCCATTTCCATGCCGTCGATCACGTCCATGAAGTCGCGACGACGGAGGCCGAACCCGGAGACCGCCTTTGCCAGTCCGGAGCATTCCGGGCGTGGGCGTCCCTCGAAAATGGAATCTATCCGCCGACGCCAGCCGTCCAGTTCGCGGCCACGGGCGGCGCGGTCGCCTTGGCAGTCGGCGATGTCGTCGACGGCGCGGCAAAAGCCGTAGACCTCGAAAATGGCGTTGCGCTTGTCCTCGGGGAGAACGCGCATGGCCGAGTAGAAGGTGCTGCCGGAGGCAGTCTTGCCCGGGCTGCCATTGACCGCCGCCGGTCTGTGCTCGGGAAGAAGCCTTTTCGCCGGGCTTGCCGCCACCACCATTCCTCCGCCGCCGACGATGCGCGCCGTGCCCCCCCATAGCGCGCCCAGGAATGCAAAGCCGGCCGATCCGAGGGCCGAAAGCCGGACGTCCTCGCAGAGCGGATCGTGCGCCCGCAGCATGTGCGTGAGCCGCACCGCAAGGCGGTGGATGACCGCGATCTCAAGTCCGAGCCGCACATTCCGGACTTGCGCGCAAAGCGTCGACGATTGCGCCAGAAGTTCCGAGATCCGGTCGCACATGTCGTCGAGGCACAGCCGCAGCGCGGGACCCGCCGCAGTCAGGGCGAGATGGTCGACCTTTGCATTGCGGGTCTCCAGCATCTCGAGTGGGATATAGACGCGCCGGAGCCTCCGGTAATCGTCACCGCAATCCTGGAGGTGATTGATAACCTGCAGCGCCGTGCAGAGCGCGTCCGAGGCCGGCCACAAGGACCGCGATTCGCCGACGACGTCGAGAACGAAGCGCCCGACGGGCACGGCCGAGTAGCGGCAGTAGCTGACGAGATCCTCCCAGTGGCGGTACCTCTTGTGGGTGACATCCGACCGGAACGCGACGAGCATCTCCCGCGCGTGCCGGACATCGAGATCGTGTTCGATGAGAATATCGCGCAACCCGCCCCGCCGCGTGACGCCATCGTGCCCCGTCAGTTCCGCCTCGAGCTGGTCGAGCCGGGCAAATTTCTCCGTGGGGGGCAGGCCGGGATGATCCGCCACCTCGTCGGCAGTCCGCACGAACTGGTAAAAGGCAATGATCGGCGCGCGGTATTGCGCTTCCAGCAGCCGCGAGGCGACCGGGAAATTTTCGGTGCGATAGGTTTTCTCCCGTCCCGGGATGGCATCGACCGTCATGAAGCAGCCTCCCGCATCGGGGCCGGCCTTCCTTTCCACATGCCACCGGTGCCTCGCGCGTGGGCGAGGGCCGACAGAAGCGTCCAGAACGTGTAGACGGCGGCTATGAGGGGAAGAGCGAGCGCCCACGGAAGATTGAGGCGATAGAAGCGAAGCATCGGCACGAAGGAGAGCGCCATCAGGAGCCAGGCGGCCGCCGCCGGAGCCGCGGCAGGCCAGGGCGCGAAAAGCGCCAGCAGCGGCGGCCCAAGGAAGGTGAGGCACATGCCGAGGACCGCCAGGGCGAGCTTCGAGGGAGCATGGTCCAGTTCGGCATAGGCCGACCGCATGACCATCTGCCGGATCGGCCCGAAGCCTTCATAGGCGCGGATGCTTTCCACCTCGTCGGAGAGGCCGAGCCAGATCGGCCCTCGATCCTTCATCACCCGAGCAAGAGCGCAGTCGTCGATGATGGCTCCCGAAATCGGTCGAAAGCCGCCCGCCGCCTGAAGGTCATGGAACCGCACCAGCATGCAGCCGCCGGCGGCTGCCGCGGCGTGGCGGCTTCGGTCAGCCACCCAGGTGAAGGGATAGAGCATCCGAAAGAAATAGACGAAGGCCGGTATGGCGAAGCGTTCGGCAAAGCTTCGGCAATGAAGCCTGGCCATCACCGAGGCAAGGGCGAGATCGTTGGCGATTGCAAAGCGGACGAGGCCCCGCAGCGCGCCGGGCTTGTGGACGATGTCGGCGTCCGTCAGCAACACGTAGTCGGGCTGAAAGCGCGATGCGGCAAGCGCCTCGAAGCCCTGCTGCTGCGCCCACACCTTGCCTGCCCATCCGGGCTGCAACGGCGCGCCGCGGATGATCTTCAACCGGTCGCCGGCGGCCAGCTCTTTGGCAGTGGATCGCACCACGGCCGCCGTCGCGTCGCTGCTTGCGTCATCGACGACGATGATGCCGAATGCGCCGGGATAGTCCTGGCGGAGCAGGGAACGGATCGATGCGCCGATGGTTAGAGCTTCGTTCCTGGCGGGGATGATCGCGACGACCTTCGGCCAGGATGTTGGGGCAGGGGCCGGCGGTACCTTCGGCCCGCTGATCCTCCAGAAGAAGCCGCGCGCGAAGACGAGATAGACCCAGATTGCAAGCGTCAACCAGGACAGGATGACGATGGCCGGTTCCACGTTTCTGTGCCTTCACTCTTCCCGCTCAACCGTCGTCCGAACCATCAACTTGGTCGATTGTTCCGAGGCCGTCCTGCCCGACGACCAGGAGGAGCGGCGGCCAGATCTCCCGGTTCTTGTCCCTTGCAGGAGGCGACGGCCGTGAGCGACGGGCCCGTCGCGCTGGTGACCGGAGGCAGCGGCTTCGTCGGATCGGCAGTGGTGCGACGGCTACTGGGGGAAGGCATGGCCGTGCGCGTGCTGGTAAGGCCGACCAGCTCGCGTATGGCCTTGGACGGGCTCGACGTGGAGCTTGTCGAGGGCGATATCCGCGACCGCCTTTCCTTGCGGGAGGCGCTGCGCGGCGTGCGCTTCCTGTTCCATGCGGCTGCCGACTACCGGCTCTGGGCGCGGAATTCCGCCGAACTGTTCGCAACCAATGCCGGCGGCACCGAGGCGATCATGGAGGGGGCGATGCGCGCCGGCGTGGAGCGCGTCGTTTTCACGAGCAGCGTCGCGACGCTCGCGCCGGGAAGCGGGT
This sequence comes from Rhizobiaceae bacterium, assembly GCA_051959385.1. Classification (GTDB taxonomy): domain Bacteria; phylum Pseudomonadota; class Alphaproteobacteria; order Rhizobiales; family Rhizobiaceae; genus Mesorhizobium_L. The sequence goes on from JBQCFH010000191.1 coordinate 6,876, forward strand.
CCGCACCATCCGCCGAGGAGAACCTGCTGGGCGAGGAATCCGCCGTAGGCGCCTACAAGAAGAGCAAAATCCGTGCGGAGAAGGCGGTGACGAAGCTGATCGCCTGCGGCCTGCCGGCGGTCATCGTCAAGCCCACCACGCCCGTCGGCCCGTTCGACCTGAAGCCGACCCCGACCGGGCGGATCATCGTGGAGACGGGGTCGGGTCGCATGCCCGGCTTCGTCGATACCGGCCTCAACGTGGTGCATGTCGACGACGTCGCCGAGGGCCATCTGGCGGCGCTCAGCCGCGGCCGCATCGGCGAAAGCTATATCCTCGGGGGGCAGAATGTGCCGTTTCGCGACCTGCTGGCCGCAATCGCCGAGGAATGCGGCCGCCCGGCCCCGCGAATGCGGGTGCCGCGCGCGCTCGCCTATTCGATCGCGGCGATGGCCGAGGCGCGGGCGAGCGTGACGGGACGAGAGCCGCTGGCCACGTTAGATGGCGTGCGAATGGCGCGCCACCTTATGTTCTTCAGTTCCGCCAAGGCCGAACGCGAACTCGGCTATACCAGCCGTCCTTTCCAGGAAGGGGTGAGGGATGCGGTGCGCTGGTTTCGGCAGGCCGGCTACCTCAAGTGAGGAAATCCCCGTAACCGCCTCGGATCCTTTCCGATCGGCTGGCCAGTTGCATGACACGGGCGTCGGTCAGGGCCGCAAGTTCGTCCGTATAGCGATATCCGGCGGCGGCGCTCGGGAAATCGCTACGGATCGCAGGGTGCAGATAGATTTCGACGAGGCCCGGCGGCAACTGCTCCACGAGGCCGGCAAGGCGCTTGCCGGTCATGCCGCCGGTCCAGCGCAGGCCGAAAACGGCATCGGCGATGCGCAGTCCGGCGTCCGCCGCCCTCCGCTCGAGCCGACGGGTCCACGGCTGCATGACCCGAACGGATACCGGAGAGCGCACAGGCTCTATTCGTTGCAGCGCCGCGAGCGGTTCGCGAGGCACTCGGATCGCTTTCAGCCCGTTCCCCAGACCGATCGCCACGACCTGGCGCGCGAGACCGGGATGGACATGGAAATGCTTGTGCGCATTGACATGGTCGAGCGACAGGCCCGTTTCCCTGAAAGCCGCGAACTGCGCCGCAATCTCGGCCGCGTATTGCGCCCGCACTTCGCCGCTTAGCGCATGGGCGAATGCCGCTCGCACCATCGGCTTCAGCATGCCGCGCCCGTCGAGCAGGCGGGATATGTCCTGCGGCGGCGATGCGGCGGGGCCGTCGGAGAGCACCAGGTGCAGGCCGACGCGGAGTTTCGGCAGGCGTTTTGCCGTCGCAACGGCATCAGCCGCAGCCGGACCGGCCACCATGAGGCTGGCCGCCGTCAGGATGCCCTCGAGATGGGCCCGCTCAACCGCCCTGTTGACCTCGACGGAGAGGCCGAAATCGTCCGCGGTGACGATCAGCCCGTTCAGTTGGCGCTCTCCCGTCTCTCGCGCAGGAAGACGAAGAACTCGCCGGCCTCGCGCATCCTGCGCCTGAACATCTCAGGGCTGCGCGCCATCTCCCAGGTGATCGCGGCGATCTTCGGGGCGCGCAGATAGAAGCGGCGATAGAATTCCTCGACCGATCGGTGCATCTCGGTGTGGCTGAGATGGGGATAGTTGAGCGGCGCGAGCTGCGCGCCATGCGCGTCGACGAGCTCTGCGTGGCTCTCGTCGAGCCAGCCATTCTCGACTGCCTGGCGATGCAGTTCGGTGCCGGGGTAGGGCGCGGCGAGCGATACCTGCAGCGTATGAGGGTTGATCTCGCGGGCAAAGCGGATCGTTTCCTCGATGGTCTCGCGCGTTTCTCCCGGTAGGCCGAGGATGAAGGTGCCGTGGATCTTGATGCCAAGATCGTGGCAGTCCCTGGTGAAGCGGCGCGCGAAGTCGATCCGCATGCCTTTGCGGATATTGTAGAGGATCTGCTGATTGCCGGATTCGTAGCCGACCAGAAGCAGCCGCAGGCCATTGTCGCGCATCACCCTCAGCGTCTCGCGCTTGACGTTCGCTTTTGCGTTGCACGACCAGGTGACGCCGAGCCTGCCGAGTTCGCGCGCGATGGCTTCCGCGCGCGGCGCGTCGTCGGTGAACGTGTCGTCGTCGAAGAAGAACTCGCGCACCTCGGGGAAGGCCTTCTGCGCCCAGCGCACTTCGGCGACGACGTTCTGGACGCTTCGCGTACGGTAGCGATGGCCGCCGACAGTCTGCGGCCAAAGGCAGAAGCTGCAGCGGGATTTGCAGCCGCGACCCGTGTAGAAGGAAATGTAGGGGTGCAGCAGATAGCCGATGAAATAGTTCCTGATTTCTAGATCGCGCTTGTAGATCGGCGTGACGAAGGGGAGATCGTCCATATTCTCCAGGGGCGCGCGCTGGCCATTGTCGTGCACCGCGCCTTCCTCGTCGCGCCAGACGAGGCCCGCGATTTCGCTCCAGGGCCGGCCCTCGCACGCTTCCTTGATGGTGAGGTCGAACTCGTTGCCGGCGGCGAAGTCGATCGCTTCGGCGCGGTCGAGGCAGGCTACAGGGTCGATCGCGACATTGGCTCCGATGAGGCCGATCCGCAGCCCTGGGTTGGCGCGCTTCAGTGCCTTGGCCGTCTGCACGTCGGAAGCAAAGGTCGGGGTGGAACTGTAGAGGACGGCGCGGTCGAATTCGTCCGCCTCGCGGACCACGTCGTCAAGGCCGAGCCCATGCGGGCCCGCATCGACAAGCTTGCTTTCCGGCACCAGGGCAGCGACCTGCGCCAGCCAGGTCGGGTACCAGAAGGAGCGGATTTCGCGCCGCGCCTGGTAGCGCGATCCGGCGCCGCCGTCGAACCCTTCATAGCTCGGAGCCTGGAGGAAGAGAGTGCGCATCGTCATTCCCGTTACGCTGGGTTCAAGGTTCCGCCGGCGCCGACGCGATAGCGCCGCCCGCGCCATTCCACCGTTGAGCCGGCATAGCTCGCCAGGCACACGGCGAAGCCCGTCAATTCCTGAAGCAGCAGAATCGGCATTGTCGGCCGCTCGCCGCCGAAGCGCCGAGCAACGCAGCATCCGAGCGCGAAGCGGCCCCCCAGCGCGAGGGCAAGCAACGCCCAATTCCACCACACGGCATGGAGCAGCACCGCGACAAGCGCGAAACCGGCGGGATGAGTGAGGATCGACCCCGCATAGCCCGCGGGATTGATGCCGCGAATGGTACGGGCGGCGCGGAGTTGGCGGGCGGCCATCTGCCCGAGCGTCCTCTCCGTGCAGACATGCGTGGGCGCGAAATCGCAGATGGCTACCTCAAGGCCCTCGGCGCGAACGGCTTCGCCGATCGCGTAGTCGTCCCACAGATGATCCGCGAAACGCGCGAACCCGCCGATCCGGCGGAGCGTCGTGCGGGAAAGCGCGATGGTCGAGCCGAGACAGGGCCGGGCCGTTCCCGTCGCGATCCCGACAATGACGCTCGGCAGGAAATGCAGATTGATGTCAGCAGCGGCCATGCGGGCAGGCAGCGGGCCGCCCTTGCCCGTGTAGAGGCATGTCGCCGCGCCGATCGCGGGGTCTGAGAGTTGCGCCGTCACGCGGGAGACGTAGCCGGGATCGACTTCGATGTCGCTGTCGACCAGCACGAGAACGTCATTCCGGGCGCGGCGGTACATATTGATCAGGTTGGAGATTTTCGGATTGCGGCCGTGGACGCGCCCGTCGATCACAATCTCGACCGGCCAGGGTGCGTCCGCCGCCTGCGCCTCGCGCACGCTTTTAAGCGCCGGGTCGCCGGCCTCACTGACGCCGCAAAGGATCTGGACAGGCGCGCCATGCTTTTGCCGGCGCAGGCGGATCAATCGCGCGCTGAGGCCTGCCTCGTCGCCGCACAAAGGCACCAGCACCGTTACGGCCGCCGGCGGCGCCCCTTGTTTCGCCGACCGGCGCCCCCTTTACCGGAGGACCAGAACGGCGGCAGCCAAAAGGTACACGCATCCCGCCACAGCGCCGCAGGCCGCGACGATCTCGACCGCCAGCCGGATGTCGCCCCAGAACGTCATCCGGAGGCCGCCCCATGCACCAGTACAGGCCCGCGGCGAAGCCGTCGCAGCGCGTCCCGGCTGAGATACATGCGCCTGTTCCTTCGCAGGAGCACGTCCGCCCGGGCCGCGGCCGGATTGGCTGCCATGACGAGCAGGAGCATCAGTATGTTCTCGCCCAGCCGGCGAAGCGGGTTCTTTCTTGCCGGTAACTGGTCCGGCGCGGCTGCCTCGAAGCCGTGCCGTTCGGCGATCCGGACGAGCTGCTCGCTCTGCGCCGCGGTTGCGATGGCCGCGTCCGCCACGATGGCCTTCAGGTTGGAGAATTCCGGACGCGCATCGATATAAGCATCGAGCTCGCGAAGAGAGTGCAGGAAGCGGCGGCTCGCAACATGCGCCCAGCCGACCCAGTGGCCGGCTCTCGCGACCGGCATGTGCTCGTTCCAGATGTGCAGGCCGAGCAGGGGATCGCCTGGCTCGACGCGGGTGCCGTCGGCAAGCTCGACGCTGTGGTCCGCGGTTTCACGGCTGATGCGCAGGATGCAATCGCCGTCGTCGCTGTATTCGAAGACGCCGTTCAGCCGCCGGAGCCGCGCGTCGAGCCAAAACACCGCCGCCGCCATGACCCGATAGCGGCCAGCCGGGTTCTCTGACGACAAACTTGGCAAGGGGGACTCCGTCGCGGCGAGCTAAAAACTCCCGAACTGTTGCCGCGCTTCATTGTTCCCGTTCGGTCCAGTCCAGCGGGCCGGCGAGCGCGGCGGCGGTATCCTCCCGATATTGATAGCCGCGAGACCACGGCCGCGGGGCCGGGTGCCCTCCGGCCGGCTTGTAGGCAAGGACCTGGGCCACCGAGAGCCAGCCCCGGTCGAAGGCGAACGCCATGCCGGCCAGATAAATGCGCCATATGCGGTAGCGCTCGATCCCGCCCGCCTCGATCACGTCGGCCGAACGCGCTTCGAGCCGCCGCACCCACAGCATCAGCGTGCGGGCGTAGTGCGGCCGCAGGTCCTCCACGTCGACGGCTTCGAGGCCGCTGCGCTGCACCTCCCTCAGGGTGAAGGCGAGATTGGAGAGCTCGCCTCCGGGAAAGACGTGGCGGCCGATGAATTCGCCTCCGGGCGGCCCCTGCGGCCGGCCCTCGGCGTCCGTTGTGATGATCCCGTGGTTGAGCAGCATCCCGCCGGGCCTGAGCAGCCTGGCGACGATTCCGAAATACCGGCCGAGGTTGGCAAGGCCGACATGCTCGTACATGCCGACCGAGACCACCTTGTCGTAGCGTTCGGTTTCCGGGATGTCGCGATAGTCCTGGTGGCGGATTTCGATGCGGCCGCCGAGGCCGCGCCTGTCGACCTCGGCGCGGACCCATTCGCTCTGAGCGCGGCTGTTCGTCAGCCCAACGCCATCGACGCCGTACTTCTCCGCCGCATGCATGATCAGCGCGCCCCATCCGCATCCGATGTCGATGAGGCGTTCGCCGGGCTGCAGGCGCAGCTTGCGGCAGATGTGGTCGAGCTTGGCGCGCTGGGCGGTGTCGATGTCCTCGGTTCCGGTCGGGAAATAGGCGCAGGAATAGGTCATGGTCTTGTCGAGCCATGGCCGGTAGAACTCCGCCGGGGCGTCGTAGTGGTAGCGGATTGCCTCGGCGTCGTTGGCCGCCGAATGACGGAACCGCAGAAACGCGAGCGGCTTCAGCAGCCGCGCTACCCTGGAAAATCGACCGAGCGATTCGGCAAGCCTGATTCCGACGGCGATGATGTCCTCGACCTTTCCCTCAACCGATAGCTGGCCGGTCACATAGGCATCTCCCAGCCGGTCGAGCTGGCCGGAGAGGAACAGGCGCGCCACTTCCGGCGAATGGATCGTCAGGACGACGGACGGATCGCCGCCAAGGTCAATGGTCTCACCGTCCCATAGCGCGAGGCGAAGCGGGATGTCGCTCGTCAGGCTTTTCATTCCCGAAAGCAGTTTGTGCCGCAGTGACATGGCTAGCTCTTCTGGGGCGCTTCGTCATAGAGCACGCGAAGGATCGTCCTGATCGACAGCGCGGTCGGCACCGCGATGACGACGCCGACCAGGCCGTACAGGAACCCGCCCGCCAGGAAGCAGAAGATGACCAGCACCGGCGGGATGCGTCCGGCCCTGCCGAGCACAAGCGGACCGAAGAACTGGTCGATGGAGATCCGCAGCGCGGTCGCGTAAATCGCGTATGCGATGATGGCGCCGGCGCTGCTCGCCTCCTCGACTGCCACCAGACCGGCAATGATGGCCGAGGCCGCCGGGCCGACCAGCGGGATGACTTCGAGGAAACCTGTCAGGATGGCGAGCAGGATGGCGTGCTGGAGGCCGAGAAAGAGCCCGAGCCCGATATAGGCCGCGCAGGTCGCATAGAGCACGACCAGGCCGATGCCGACGAAATAGCGGCGCAGCACGGGCGCCAATTCGCTCCATACCTGCGCGGCGAAGGGCCGGTAGCTTGGAGGCACCAGCCAGAACATTCCGCTCGATATCCGCCGCGCGTCGAGCAGGAAGAACCCGAAGAGCACCAGCGTCAAAATGCATCCGAACGCGCCCGAGAAGGTATAGGCGGCGGCCTTGATCAGGTTCCCGCTCTGGCCGAACCAGCTATGCATGCCGTTGACGATCTCGTCGGCGGCCTGCTTCGCAGTGATCGTCGCGCCGAACATATTGACCGAACCGGAGCCCAGGAATTTCTGCAGGAAGCCCTCGACCAGGGGATGCAGCTTGCCGGATACCCTTTGTATCTCCTCCGACAGTGGGGGGAGGGCCAGCCACGCGCAGATCGCCACAATGATCAGCACGCCGATGAGGACTATGATCGCGCAGGCGGTGCGCGACCACCGCAGGCGTCGCTGCAACCAGCGGACCAGATGATCGCAGATGAAGGCGACGATGCCCGCAAGCACGAAGGGAAGGAGGATCGTCTGCAGCAGGTAGAAAAAGAACGCGAGAGCGATCAGGCAGGCGACCGCCTTCGCGGCGGTCGCCGCTCCGCCGCGAATCTTGCGCTGCTGCCCGACATAGTCGCGGATGCGCGGATGCGGATTTGTCATCCGTACGTCCGCCCCTTCCATTCCACGCGGCCGGCAATGCGCCAACTGAGGCTCTCGAAGGCAATCAGCGCGCCGGCCGAATAGCCGAGCGGAAACAACAGGCCATACCAGAACGGCACGCCGAGATAGGCGGCGCCGACGCTATGGAGAGCGAGCATGGCGAGCGTCGCCATCGTGGCGGGCACGGTTGCGGCGCAGGCGGTCATGTTGCCCGCAAGGCAGCCCGCCGCGCCGATTGCAGGCAGGGCGAAGGCCATCCAGCCGAGAAGGATGGCGGAAAGAATGACCGCGACGGTCTTGCGGCGGCCCCCGATCATCTCGACGAGGTTCTTGGCGAAGCCCGCCTTCAGCGTCTGCCATCCGTCATACATCCTGACTTCGAGCAGCTGTGAGCCGTCATGCAGCACGACACGCTGACCGTGGCGCTTCAACAATCGCGCGAGCGCCGCGTCCTCGCAAATTTCGCTTCTGACCGCCGCGTGGCCGCCCACGGCTTCATAGGCTTCCCGGCGAAACAGCATGAACTGGCCCGTCGCGTAGGCTTCGGGCCGTCCGGGATTGGCGCCGCTGGAGAAATCCTGCAGGAAGGCCTGCAGGAAAAGCCCGCACGGTATGACGATGCGCTCGGCAAAGGTACGTAGCTCGTGCCGGGGCGCCAGCGACAAGAGCGACACCTCTTCGGCCTCGGCGGCGGCCACGGCCTTCGCCACGGCATCGCGATCGATAGCCTTCACGTCCGCATCGACGAAGAGAAGCCAGCCCGGCTCTCCTCGCGTGGTTTCGGCGCCGGCCCAGCAGGCGGAAGACTTGCCGGTCCAGCGTCGTGGAAGCGGCGGCGCCGGCATGAGCGACATACGGTCCTCGTTGCCTTCGCACATGCCGGCAACGATATCGGCCGTGCCGTCGCTGGAGTGATCGTCGACAACCAGGATTTGCATCCGGACCGAGCGCTGCTCCGCGAAGGAGGCCAGGCAGGCTGCGATGTTGGCGCTCTCGTTGCGTGCCGGGATCACGAGCCGCACGCATGGCTGAGCGGCTGCTATTTCAGTATCGGTCTTAAGAGCGGGAACCGCGTTGCGCTGGCGAAAGGCGCGGGCGATCAGCAGCGATGCCGCGGCGAACCAGAACAAGGCCAGCCACAGTAGGATCATCGAGACATTCCCTTGCCGGATTGGACGTGCGTACGGGCTGTCGTGAAGCCGTGCTGCCGATGTCCAACCGGTGCGGTCCGACATTGTTCCTGAAGGACGGATGCGGCCCGCGGTCGCCGGCGTGACGGCGTCACAAGCTGCAAAACGCTTGAAAGGCGCGGAACATGGAGATTGGGCCGGGGTTAGGGGCGCGATTAGCCGTCGCCGCCCGACAGGAGGAGTCGATGCCCAGAGCCGAAGAGAAGCGGGGAACCGGCGCCGGCATCGTCCTCAGGAAAGCTCCCGCCTATTTTGCGATCGCGGCTGGCCTGGCGTCGGTGCTCGCGGTGTCCGCGCGCTCCCAGCCGAAGGAGGCGCCGGATAGGACAGCTCCTTCTGCCGCGGCCTCCGATCAGCAGATGGCGAAGGAATTCCACCTCGGCGCCCAGGTCTTCATGAAGGGCAGGTGCTTCGTCTGTCATGGCGAGGATGGGTTCGGCGGCGCCGGGCCGCGCTTCCGCGAGAACCGTTTTCTCGGCCTCGGCGACTATGTCGTCGGGCAGATCCTCATCGGCCGCAGCATCATGCCGTCCTTTGCCGACAGTCTCAGCAACGAGCAGATCGCGGCGGTCGCGACCTATGTCCGCAACGCCTGGGGCAACAAGTTTGGCCCGGTCGATGCTGGCCAGGTCGCCGCCGCGCGGAGCAAGATGCAACTCCCGTCAAATCCGGGCGGCCAGCCGAAGCTGCCGCCGACGGCGCGGCAGCCGGAAGGAGCCGCGGTGCCGCCCTACTCGCCTCTGCCGATCGGGCAACCCCTCCCGCCGCCGGATCTCGGTCAGCCCAACGCCGCCCAGGCGGCAAACCGGAACGAGATTCCGGCGGTCAAGCCGAACGGCGGGTGAAACATGGTCCAACGGCGTCGCATTCTGGCAAGCCGCTTCGTACCGAAATTGACGCGAATGGAGAACGAAATGACCAACGGTGCGTCGGCTTCACATCCGGGCAAAGCGGGGCTCGCATCGCGCCCGAAGCGTCGGCGCCTTGCGTTCGTGGCATGTCGGGCCGGAGCCCTCATCGCGGGCCAGGCGGCCCTCGCATTTGCGCAGGACAACCCGGCCGAGGGCGGCAAGTCGCTTGTCGAACTCAGCAAGAACGACGCCAACTGGCCGATGGCGACCAAGAACTACGCCGATACGCGCTACAGCGGCCTCGACCAGATCAACGCCGGCAATGTCGACCAGCTCCAGCTGGCATGGAGCTTTTCGGTCGGCGCCGACAG
>JBQCFH010000192.1:0-3104 GCA_051959385.1 Rhizobiaceae bacterium
TTCGTGGGGGGGCGGCCGGGGTACCAGCTGGCCGCCCCGACCTCTACCCCTCCGGGGGGAGTGGTGTTTCGCGACGCGAACCGGAGAGGGGGCCGAATTTTATAGCCGACCCCGCCAGAGTTTCCTCCACCGCTAAACCGCGCCCACCATCCTGCGGATGGCGCCGGCCGTCCGCGCGACGCCTTCCGTGATCCGGTCCGCCGCGATCGATGAATAGGCCATGCGGAAATAGCGGCAGGGCCCGTCATCGGCGGGAAAGAAGGGCGAGCCGGATTCGATCAGCACTCCGTCGGCCCTGAGATCGTTGGTCAGCCGGTCCGCGTCGAGCCCCTCCGGCCCCTCGATCCAGAAGCAGGTCCCGCCGAAGGCGGAAGAGCCCGCCACCTTCAGCCCTTCGCGGCGGAGCGCCGTCGCCATCACCTCGTGCCGCTTCTCGTATTCGTTGCGCATGCGGCGGATGACGCTGTCGTAATGGCCGAGCGCCAGGAAATAGGCGGCGGTGCGCTGCAGATGGCCGGGCGGATGCCTGAGCATCAGGGCGCGCAACGCGCGCGCCTCGCGGATCACCGGCTCCGGCGCCATCAGATAGCCGAGGCGCAGGCCGGGAAAGAGCGATTTGGAGAAGGAGCCGACATAAAAGACGCGGCCGCGCCGGTCGAGCGATTTCAGCGCCGGCGCCGGCGGCGCCAGGAAGCTCATCTCGAACTCGTAGTCATCCTCGACGATGACGAAATCGCGCTCCTCCGCCATTTCGAGCAGCTTCAGCCGCCGCTCCATCGGCATGCGGGTCGCCGTCGGCGCCTGGTGGCTCGGCGTGACGAAGACGGCGTCCAGCTTTTGCGGGAGAAGCTCGGGCGGCAGGCCCGCGTCGTCGACGTCGACCGGCGTGACGTTCGCGCCGCTCAGCCGGAGCGAGGCGTAGATGTCGGGATGACCGGGATTCTCGCACACCGCGTGCCCGCCGCGCCTCAGAAGAAGCTGCGCCGCGATCCAGATGGCGTTCTGCGCGCCGAGCGTCACCAGGATCTCCTCCGGCCGGGCGCGGATGCCGCGGCGCGGCAGCGTGCGCGAACAGATATAGCTGACGAGCTGCATGTCGTCGGCGGCAGCGAAATCCCCCGCCATATGTTCGAAATCGCTTCGCCCGAGCGCGCGGCGCGAGCAGTCGCGCCAGGCGCCGAGGTCGAAGAGCGTCGTATCCATCTGGCCGTAGAGGAAGGGGAAGGGATAGCGCCGCCAGTCGAGCGGCTTGCGGATCGCCTTGGCGATCTGGAAGCGCGGCTTGAGCTTGGCGTTCCAGTCGATCGCCTCGGCGCCGGCCGATTCCTCGCTGGCGCGCAGCCGCGCCACCGGCGCGCTGTCGGAAACGATGTAGGCACTGCGCGCCTCGGCCTCGATATAGCCTTCCGCCGCAAGCTCCTGATAGGCGAGGGTGACGGTGATGCGCGAGATGTTGAGATAGGACGCCAGCTTGCGCGTCGAGGGCAGCCGCGCGCCGGGCAAAAGCCGCCCCGACAGGATGCCCGAGACCAGCGTCTCGCGAAGCTGCGCCTGCAGGCCGACGGGCCGCTGCCGGTCCAGGAAGAAGACGCCCTCGGAGATGGTGGCAACGGTCATCGGCCGGCAGCCTCGGCGAGCTGGACTCAATCAGTTTTCTATCTGGATATATACGGAAATTTATTCCGCCCGCCAATATCGCGATTGAAACGAACAAGACTGGCGGCAAAGCCGGCGACTGGCAATCATGCCCGGGGAATGACGGGGCCTGCAGGCCCTAAACAAAGAGGAGAACTCCATGAACTTCTTCACACGGACGAAGGCCGCCGCCGCGGCCGCGACGGTAGCCTTCGCGCTTGCCGCCACGGGCGGCGCGTCGGCCGAGACGAAGGTCGTCGTCGGCTATCAGCAGATCGTCGGCCCCTTCGTTAGCGCCATCGCCGACGGCAGCTTCGACAAGGCCGTCGCCGCGGACGGCTACAAGATCGACTGGCGCCAGTTCGCCTCGGCCGGCGACATTTCCGTGGCGCTCGCCTCCGGCAATGTGGCGGTCGGCGTCATCGGCTCTACCGGCGCAACCGCGTCGGTGACACGCGGGGTCGACGCCCAGCTCTTCTGGATCCTGGACAATATCGGCAAGTCGGAAGCGCTGATCGCCCGCAACGGCTCGGGCATCGAGAAGCCCGAGGATCTGAAGGGCAAGAAGGTCGCCGTGCCCTTCGTCTCCACCTCGCACTTCCATCTGCTGGTCGCGCTGGAGAAGGTGTGGAAGATGAACCCGCGCGACGTCAACATCCTGAACATGACGCCGCCGCAGATCGTGGCGGCCTGGGAGCGCGGCGACATCGACGCCGCCTATGTCTGGCCGCCGGCCCTCTCCAAGATCGAGAAGAACGGCAAGGAGATCATCAATTCCGGCGAGGTGGGCAAGGCGAGCGTCCCGACCTTCGACGACATCATGGTCGACCGCACCTTCGCGAAGGACAACCCGAAATTCATGGCTGATTTCACCAAGGTGCTGGCCAAGGCCTATGCCGACTTCAAGAAGAACGGCGCCAACTGGACGGCCGACAGCCCGGAGGTGAAGGGCATCGTGAAGATGATCGGCGGCCAGCCGCAGGACATCGTCGACGCCTCCAAGCTGCTCGAATATCCGACGGTCGAGGAGCAGGCCTCGAAGACCTGGCTCGGCGGCGGCGCCGAAGGGGGCGCGGTGCGGGCCTTCCAGGCGAGCGCCGAATTCCTCAAGGCGCAGAAGCAGATCGACAAGGTGCTGCCGGACTACACGCCCTTCGTCAACGCGTCCTTCGCCGAAGCCGCCGCGAAGGGCCAGTAAGTGGCTTGTTGAGGACTGTTCATGAAAGCTGAGTTCACCCCCTCCGGCCCGCCAGTATCGCGGTTCGAAGGCATCGGCTGTCGCTAGCGTCCCGCCGCGATACAGGCGGGCCACCTCCCTCGCCGAGGGGGAGGAGGGCGGAGAGCCTGGCGCCCTCCCTCCCCTCGATGGGGAGGGTCCGCCCGATAGGCCGGGGGTGGGGTGAACGCGGTGCAAGATTAGTTCCGGGTCCCTCGCTGTTCCAGCGGAGCTGAAACAGGCCTAAAATCGG
>JBQCFH010000193.1:0-7834 GCA_051959385.1 Rhizobiaceae bacterium
TCGCCTCGGGTCTCTTGACCGTTGCTTCCGCCGCGGCCTATCTCGTCTCCTGGCTCAAGCACATGGCTGGATATGCCGAAAGCGAAACCCCGAAGAGCTGAGGACGGCGCCGCGCCGATCGCGTGGCGCCAGCAGGCGCTCTTCTGGTCCGGAGCCGTCATCGTCTTCGGTCTGTTCCTGTTCATCTTCAGCGATATCCTGCTGCCGTTCATTGCCGGAATGGCGCTCGCCTATTTCCTCGATCCGGTAGCCGATCGGCTGCAGAAGCTGGGCTTCTCGCGCTTGTGGGCGACCGTGCTGATTCTTCTGGCCTTCGTCGTCCTGCTCGTGCTGGCGCTGATGATCATCGTGCCGGTGCTGACCAACCAGTTCGCCGACTTGATGAGGAACATGCCGGATTATATCGGCCGCTTGCAGGGGCTGGTCACGAATTTCGATCCGGCCTGGATCGAGAAGACACTCGGCGTGAGCGCCGCCCAGCTCAAGGATGGGCTGAACTCGCTCCTGACCGAGGCGATCGGCTTCGGCACGGCACTGTTCAAGTCGCTGTGGAGTTCCGGCCTCGCCATCGTCAATATCGTCAGCCTGTTCATCGTTGCGCCAGTCGTCGCTTTCTACATGCTGCTCGACTGGGATCGCATGGTGGCCACGGTCGACACATGGATTCCCCGCGAACACGTTGCGACCGTCCGTGCCATCGCCTCCGACATAGACCGCTCGATTGCCGGCTTCGTGCGCGGGCAGGGCACGCTTTGCCTGATCCTCGGCGTCTATTACGCGCTGGGGCTGACGGTCGTCGGCCTCAATTTCGGACTGCTCATCGGCCTGGTCGCCGGTCTCATCAGCTTCATCCCCTATGTCGGATCCCTGACCGGGCTGATCCTGGCGCTCGGCGTCGCTTTCGTGCAGTTCTGGCCGGACTGGCTCTGGATCGCCGTTGTCGCCTGCGTCTTCTTCGTCGGACAATTCATCGAGGGCAACATTCTTCAGCCGAAGCTCGTCGGCTCCAGCGTCGGCGTGCACCCGGTCTGGCTGATGTTCGCGCTTTTGGCTTTCGGCGCGCTGTTCGGCTTCGTCGGCTTGCTGGTGGCGGTGCCCTGCGCCGCGGCGATCGCGGTGATCCTGCGCTTCGCCATCGCACGCTACAAGGCCTCGCCGCTTTATCTCGGCGAGGAGCAGCCAGTGGAGCCGCCGGCACGCCGCCGCCGTGCCCCCCGTCGTACCCCTTCGGGCAGTTGAACGATGTCTGCAACCGATCGGCCCCGGCAGATTCCGCTCGCGCTTGCGCATGAACCGGCGCTCGGCCGCGACGACCTCGTGGTGACGCCCGCCAATGCCGCGGCGGTTTCGATGATCGACTGCTGGCCGGACTGGCCGTCGGCGGTCGTGGTGCTCGCCGGCCCGGCCGGCTCTGGCAAGTCGCACCTTGCGGCGATCTGGCGGGAATGGTCGGGAGCACGCACCCTTCGGCCCGACGAGCTCGCGCGCGCGGGCGAACTCTCCGGAACCGGGCCAATTCTGATCGACGGGATCGGCGAGGCCGGCTTCGACGAGGCGGCGCTGTTCCATATCATCAACGCCGTGCGCGCCAACGGCACGCATCTGCTGCTGACCTCGCGGCGTTTCCCGCTCGCCTGGGGCGCGCGGCTGCCGGATCTGGTCTCGCGGCTGAAGGCGGCGACGACGGTCGAGGTCCACGAGCCTGACGACGCCCTGCTGGAGGGGGTGATCGCAAAGCTTTTCGCCGATCGCCAGGTGGAGGTCGAGCCGCGCGTGGTCAGCTACATCGCGCGCCGCATCGAGCGCTCCGTCGCAACCGCGATCGATGTCGTCGCCAGGCTCGACCGCAAGGCGCTGGAGGAGAAATCCCGGATCACCCGCGCGCTCGCCAGCCGCATCGTGAGCGCGCTCGACGAAGGGCAGGGGACGTTGCCCTTTTCGTGAAATTTCCGGCCTTCCGTGCCTAGCGCCAGTAACGGTGCGAATCGCTCGAGGACTGGCCGACCAGGAAACCGATCATGAAGCCGATAAAGCCGATCGCCAGCGCCGCGGTGGAGACGGTAACCGGATTCTCCTGCGCCACCTCCGACACCACCTGGGCCTGAGTGCGTAGTGCCGAGGCGGCGTTGGACGCCTTTGAAGAGGCGCTGTCATAAAAACCCTTCGCCCTTTCAGCGGCTTGCGCGGCCTGCTCCGACAGTCTCTCGTTGATCCTGTCGATCTGTCGCTTGAGTTCGGCGACCTGCTTCTCGAGCGCGCCGGTTGCCTCTTCGGTCGTCTTCTGGTCCGCCATGGCCATCTCCCATCCTGAGGTCTCGGAAGAACGGCGAGCGGCGACGTTGGTTCCGAACCAGGCAGGCCTCGACGCGGTGCTCGACGATTGCCGTTTGTCAGGCGCCTGCGGCCATTCTATCAATAGGTGGCAACTCGCTTCGGGGTCGCGGCATGCGCGAGGTCCTCTGGACCATCATCCTCTTTGCCTTCCTGGTCGCCGGCGCCGCCGGAGGCTTCTTCCTTCGATCATGGATACCGGAACCGCATCGCAACCAGCCGACGATTGAGTTCCTGCGGATCGTGACGGCGTTGCTCGTCACCTTCGCCGCTCTCGTCATGAGCTTGCTCCTGGCCTCGGTTCGCAACTCTTACGACGCCGCGTTCCATGACCGCGGCCACTACGCGGCAAGTCTGGCCGAACTCGATTCCTGCATGCGCGACTACGGGCCGGAACTTGCCGGCGCCCGCACGTCTCTGCATGGCTACACTGCCGCCGTGATCGCCAGCACCTGGCCCGGCGAGGCGCGGCCGACGGGCGTGGATTATCCCGATACGGCCAGCCTGCCGCGTCTCGGCGAGGCGCCGGCGCTGGGCGGCATCATGAATGGCATCGGGCTCGCCATCGGTGCGCTTTCACCCGCCGATGCGCTGCACAAGGCGCTCGCCGCGCGCTGCGCCGCGGATTTTGCCGAGGTCGCCCGCGCGCGCTGGGCTGTCATCGAGGATGTCCACGGCTCGCTCTCCGCCCCCTTTGCCGGCGTGCTCGTCTTCTGGCTGATGCTGGTTTTTCTGAGCTTCGGCCTGCAGGCGCCCCGCAACGCGCTCGCTGCCGTCGTGATCGGCATCGCCATCGTCTCGGTCGCGAGCGTGATGTTCGTGATCCTCGATCTGGACCTGCCTTATGGCGGCCTGTTCGGCATTCCGAGCACGTCGATGCGGCTCGCGCTCGCCGACATGCTGAGATAGGCCCAGGCCCAGGCTGAGGATAGGCCCATGCCCAGGCTGAGGACGAGCCTATCTCAAAGCGCCGGCCACAAGATATCAGTCACAGATACGGGTCTTGCGGATGATCACCTTGTGGTGCCGGTAGGTCTTGACGGTCCTGATCCGGCAGTCGTCATCATCGTCCCGGGCTTCACGCCAGCCCCGGTGGTGTCCGACGTACCAGCCCCGGTGCAATCCGTGGTCGTAGTGCTCATGTCGATAATGATCGTAGTGATCGTTGTCGGTGCGGATCGTTACGGACGCAGCCTGCGACGCCACGCCGGTAACGGGAGCCATACCGACCGTCAAAGCGGCAGCTATCAGAAGCGATTTCATGATCTCACTCCTTGCGTTGGTCTGCCTATCAACGTCGGCTCGCGTCGGCCGTTCCCGACAGGCGATCACTGCCTGTTGCGGATGGAAACAAGGCCGCTGAATTGTCCACATCCTGTGGACAGATTCTGCTTTGATTACAGCGACGTATTGGCGATCCCGGCAGGGCTCGAACCTGCGACACCCGGCTTAGAAGGCCGGTGCTCTATCCAGCTGAGCTACGGGACCGTCTTCAAAGCTTGCAGAACTAAAACTCAGTGAGGCGGTTTGCAAACCGAATTCCACTGACTGACGGTCAGTGCGTCCAGGGGACCTTCCGGTCATAGCGGAAATTGTCGGAATAGGAAATCTGCCGGCGCTTGGACTCGTTCGGTAACTCGACACGGTAAGCGATGCCGTTTCTTTCGGCATAGGTCACCGCTTCCTCGCGCGTGGCGAATTTCAGCCTGACCTGGCTTTTCATGTCGCCGGATGTCGTATAGCCCATCAGCGGGTCGATCTTGCGCGGTTTTTCCGGCTCGAATTCGAGCACCCAGTAGCCGGTCTTGGCCTTTCCCGACTGCATGGCGGTCCTGGCGGGGCTGTAAATGCGAGCGGCCATATTTTCCTCGTTCGTCGTTGGTCGGAGCGGCAGGATTCGAACCTGCGACCCTCTGGTCCCAAACCAGATGCGCTACCAGACTGCGCTACGCTCCGATCAGATGCCTCTCTAGAGTTACATGCCTGCGGAAGCAAGTGCGGCAAGCGGAACGTTAAAGGCCGATCCGGGTCCTTAGCTCACGCCCTTCGGCACGTTCTCAGGCGGCACGGCCGCGACGACCTTCTGCCGGTGGAAGATGAAGAGCCCGGCCAGCACGATAACCGCCGAGCCGATCCAGATGCGGCTTTCCGGAATGTCGCCGAAGATCAGATAGCCGAGGATCGCTCCCCAGATCAGCATGGTGTACTGGAAGGGCGCCAGCGTCGAGGCCGGCGCCAGCTTCAGCGAGCGCGTGATCAGAAGATGCGCGCCGCAGGAGACGATGCCAAGAAGGAGGAGCTCGAGAAACTCGAAAATCGAGGGCGTCTTCCAGGTTCCGATGGTCAGGATGGCGCCGAGGATGACGCCGCCGACGGTCTGCCATGTAACCAGCGTCGCATCGCTCGTCCCTCTCAGCAAGCGGCTCAGGATGAGCGCTATCGCGAAGGCGAGGCTGCCGACGATCGCATAGCCGGCCGAGATCGAGAAAGCCGACGAGGACGGCTTCAGCATGATGAGCACGCCGCAGAAGCCGATCAGGATGGCAAGCCAGCGCCTCCAGCCGACATTCTCCTTCAGGAAGAAATGCGATAGCGCGGCGACATAGATCGGCGCGGCCATGTAGAAGCTCATGACATCGGCGAGCGGCAGATAGACGACGGCCGCGTAGAAGCAGGCGGTGTCGACCGTGGTGAGCACCGCGCGCAGGAAGACGAGGCCGGGGCTGGCGATCCTGAAGACGCTTCCCTTCTCCTGGCGCAGGAGCATAGGGCCGAGCACGAGGAAGAAGCCGATCGAACGGATGAGCACGACCTGGCCGACCGAGAAGGAGGCGACAAGCCACTTGCCCAGCGCGTCGTTCAAGGCGAACATGAAGTCGCCGAGAAGCATCAGGAGAATGCCCGCAAGGACGACGCTCTCCGCGCTGCCGAGGCGGGGGATCAGCAGTGCTGCTCTGCGCGATCGAGCCACTTCGATCTCCTGGATGCCTGCGCCGGCTTCAACGGGTAAATTCGCTCGCGGAGGAGGACCACGATGGGCAGAATCGTTGGGCCTGCCGAGGCGGGAGCGCGTTCCCTGGACAGCCGCGCCGTCGTTCCCGGTTAACCAATGCGCCATATCGCAGCACGGATCGGGTAGTATTTTAGCGATTCCGGAAATTGCCCGTTAAACCCCTGCCGTGATCATTCCGGGCGCAAGTCGATAGGGGTGCCCACATGACCAAGGACATGGGATTCAACTACGACCGACCGACGAAGACGGAACTGAAGCGCGGCAGCAGGCTTCTGAGCTATGCGTTCGACGGGCTGTTCCCGTTCGTTCTGATCTGCATCGCGTACATGGCCAGCCGGCACTTCTTCCAGGGCTGAAGGCGGCGGTCGTAGAGCAAAGGCCGGCCCGCAGTCTTGCTGCGGGCGGTTTTGGCGATGTTTTGATTATCTCGTGACGTTCATGCAATGCGTCATGAATGTCTTTTTCCCTTGGGCCTTTACCGCCGCCGATGCATGCTGAAATGCCGAAACGCATTTCTGCTTCTTGGCGTCATGCTGGCCGTTGGCCCTCTGCATCGTCGCCAGGTTTGCATGATTGACGCCGGCAGCGAATGCTGTCGGGGAAAGCGAAATCAAAAGCAACGCAGCAGCGCTGATTACACGAATGCATGACGAAAGCATGCGTTCAGTCCTCCACCAAAAAGCAACCTTCCATCATTCGTCCGGAAACACTACGTGTCAAGCGCGGTTCCGCAGAACTAAGCGGTACTTAGTCTTCGCGGTCTATTCTCTCCGTCGGCTACAGGAATTCACGTCCGGCGCAGGCGTTCGCGGCGACGTGCCACGCAAAGGTGACTGGAGCCTCGCCGCCTGCCTCTGTATAGCGGGGCGGACGTGAATACTGGTTGAGCGGATCAATGGCGGTGGATATCGGCTATGTGAGCGCGGTCGGCGCGGGCGCGCTGTCCTTCCTTTCGCCCTGCGTGCTGCCGCTGGTGCCGCCCTATCTCTGCTACATGGCCGGCGTGACGGTCGAGGATTTCCGCGGGACCGGGCCGGCGGCGGCGGGCACCCGTGCCGTTCGGGCGCCGCTTCTCGTCGCCTCGGTAGCTTTCGTCCTTGGCTTCTCGACGGTTTTCGTGGCGCTCGGCGCCGGGGCCTCGACCATCGGCACGCTGCTTCGGCACTGGCAGCAGCCGCTGGCGATCGTCGCCGGTCTCCTCATCATCCTCATGGGGCTGAATTTCCTCGGGGTCGTCCGCATCCCCTTGCTTGCGCGCGAAGCTCGCTTCCAGACGCAGGGACGGCCCGCCAATGCGGCGGCCGCCTATCTGATGGGGCTTGCCTTCGCCTTCGGCTGGACGCCCTGCATCGGGCCCGTTCTGGGGCCCATCCTGACGCTTGCCGGCGGTCGCGAGACGGTCTCGCAGGGCGCGTTGCTGCTTGCCGCCTATTCGCTCGGCCTCGGCATTCCCTTCCTTCTGGCCGCGCTCTTCTCCGGCGCCTTCATGCGCTTCCTCGGGCGTTTCCGCATGCATCTCGGCCGCGTCGAGAAGGTGATTGGCGGCCTGCTCGTCGTTGCCGGCGTCGCCTTCCTGACCGGCGGCGTCCAGTTCGTCTCCTATTGGCTGCTGGAGGCCTTTCCCGCATTGGGCCGGCTGGGCTAGCCGGCCGCTTTGTGCCGCGTTGAAGCGGTGTTAAGAGAAACGCGCACAGAATTGGTCTTCACGCGAGCCTCCATTCCATGAACGGACGAACCTGCTTGTCGGTCATCCTCGCCGCCGGGGAAGGCACGCGCATGAAAAGCGCGCTGCCCAAGGTGCTGCACCCGGTCGCCGGGCTGCCGATGGTCGCCCATGTCGCGCGCGCCGCCATGGCCGCGGGCGGGGGCGACGTGGCGCTCGTCGTCGGCCGTGGCGCGGAGGCGGTCGGCACGGCGGTGGAGGCCCATGCGCCCGGAGCAAAATCCTTCGAGCAGCGGGAACGCCGCGGCACGGCCGATGCCGCGCTTTCGGCGCGCGAGGCCATTGCCGGAGGCTATGATGACATCGTCTTCCTGTGCGGCGATGCTCCGCTGATCGAGCCGGAAGCGATTGCCGCGCTTCGGACGGAACTGGCGAAAGGGGTGGCCGTTGCCGTGCTCGGCTTCCGCCCGCCCGATCCGGCCGGCTACGGACGGCTGATCGAACGCGATGGCGCCCTTGTCGCCATTCGCGAGGAGAAGGATTGCACCGAGCAGGAACGGAAGATCGGCTTCTGCAATTCAGGCGTCATCGCCGCTTCCGGCGCTTCGGCGCTTTCATTGCTGGACGCCGTGGAGAACGGGAACGCCAAGGGCGAGTTCTACCTGACCGACATCGTGGAAATTGCGCATCGGCGCGGGCTTTCTACGCGCGCGATCGAAGGCGCCTATGAAAACGCGCTCGGCATCAACAACCGCGTAGAACTTGCGGCGGCCGAGGCCATGTGGCAGGCGAGGAAGCGCCGCGAAATGATGCTTGCCGGCGTGACG
>JBQCFH010000194.1:0-8258 GCA_051959385.1 Rhizobiaceae bacterium
CGTCCTGCCGCGAAGGCTTCCCTCGGCATAGACGGTCGGATGCGTGGCGAGCGCCTCGTCGTCGAGGCCGAATTTCATTTCGGATACGGCCTCTGCCGGCCTGCCGGTCTCGCTCATCTTCCCGTCCGAACCCGCTTTTCCCCTGCGGGCCGCCGCCCTATGGAATCGATATCGACGGCTTATACCGGACGGAACCGGATGTCTTCTATCAGATCAAAATGGTCCGGACATAACGGGCGCTGCAGATTGCGCGGACGCATTCGGACTTTGCGGAACCGGGGGATTGATGGAAACCAGGAGCAGGACCGCAAAACAGTGCCCGCGACCCGGTCTTTCTCGCGCCGATCATTGAATGGCTGGTTGGAAGAAATGGCGCGAGTGACGGGGCTCGAACCCGCGACCTCCGGCGTGACAGGCCGGCACTCTAACCGACTGAGCTACACCCGCGCATTGACGCTGCCGGCGGCTGCGTCGTCGCGGCTGATTAAGCGGTTACCCCACTGGTGTCAAGCGCTCGCAGCCGCCATCGGCCGCAGCAATCGTACGCCACGGCCGCCGATGCCGACAAGGCCGATTCGAGCGGCCTGCCGGCGCCCGAATTTCCTTGCCGCCAGACGGCGAAACCCTTAAACGGGCGCCGGAAGGGCGATTAGCTCAGCTGGTAGAGCGCTTCGTTTACACCGAAGATGTCGGCGGTTCGAGTCCGTCATCGCCCACCAGCAAAACAGTCAGGTCCGGCACCGCTATCCCGACATTCGCGCCCCCGGGCGGCGAGAGATGGCTGAGACCGCTGCCGCTGTGTTCCGCTACCAGTGAGAGGCGCGGGAAGGTCCGCTCTGGCGCGTTTTCGGGTGGGGCTCGAACGCCGCCGGCTTGCCGAGATCGATGATGCCTACCGTTTCCAGGTTTTCGAAGCTCAGGTGGGCGTCGAACTTGCGCGCGAGTGCCTTCATGGCGAGGTTGTCCGAATGCGTCGTGACGCGCAGCTTCTCGTAGCCGAGCCCCCGCGCATTCATGATCAGGCGCTCGAACAGCGCGCTACCGATGCCCCTGTGCTGGATTTCCCGTTCGACGCTGAAGGCGATTTCGCCGGTCGGCTCGGGCAGGTCCGGCCGCTCGTGCAACTCGGCGGCGCCAAGCACCTTGCCGTCCTCGACATAGCCGATGACGGTGGTACCGTCGTGGAAGCAGCGCTCGGCATAGGCCGAGACATAGGCATCGTTGGTGACGCCGTTGAAACGGTCGTGGCGGCTCTCCTTGTCGAGCCGCAGGAGATGATCGCGAAACCGCGGCAGGTCGGAGGGCCGAAGCTGCCTGACGACACCGCGCCAGGGCTGGCTGTTCAGGGGATAGCGTTCCATCTGTCGTTCTCTCTCAGGTCTTCCTCCCGGAGCCGACGACTCTTCCAACCCAATATTGTGCGTCGCAGCAAACGATGCAAGCGGCCTTGGTGACGCCACTGACAGCCGTTGTCATCAACGTCCCTGCCAGAATGCTGCAGGCGCTCAGGCGTCCAGCATCTCCTTCACGACCGTCGCCAGTTGCTTGAGAGAGAACGGTTTCGGCAGGAAGCCGAACTGCGCGTCGGCCGGCAGATTCTTGGCGAAGGCATCCTCCGCATAGCCTGAAACAAAGATGAACTTGATGTCGGGCTTCATCTTCCTGAGTTCGCCGAGCAGTGTCGGGCCGTCCATTTCGGGCATGACCACATCCGAGACGACGATGTCGATCTTGCCCTCGAGAGACTTGTAGAGCTCGAGCGCCTCCGCGCCCGAGGAGGCCTCGTGCACCGTGTAGCCGCGCGATTTCAGCGCCCGCATGCCGCCCATGCGCACGGCGTCCTCATCCTCGACCAGCAGAACGGTGGCGGAGCCGGAAAGGTCGCGCGACACCTCCTGAGGCTTGGGCGCCGGCTGCGGCGCGCCTTCGGTCCTGCCATCCGGCGCTGCCTGTCCGGCTTCGGCAGGCGCCTGGGCGACATGCCGCGGCAGGAAGATGCGAAACGTCGTTCCCTTGCCGACCTCGGATTCGCAGAAGATGAAGCCGCCCGTCTGCTTGATGATGCCGTAGACCATCGAGAGGCCGAGCCCGGTGCCCTTTCCGACCTCCTTGGTGGTGAAGAAGGGCTCGAAGATCTTCTTCATCACCTCGGGCTCGATGCCGGTGCCGGTGTCCTCGATCTCGACCAGCACGTAGTCGGCCGGCGTCAATTCGCGGTTGTTGTAGCCTGCGCACTCCGCCGCGCCGACGTTCTTCGTACGGATCGTCAGGTTGCCGCCGCCCGGCATGGCGTCGCGGGCATTGACGGCTAGATTGACGATCACCTGCTCGAACTGGCCGATATCGGCCTTCACGGGCCAGAGGTCGCGGCCATGGTCGATCTTCAAGTGGATCTCACTGCCGGTCAGCCGCGCCAGAAGCATGCGGACGTCGGCCAGCACGTCGGTCAGGTTGAGGACTTCCGGCCGCAGGGTCTGGCGCCGCGAGAACGCCAGAAGCTGCCGCACCAGCGAGGCGGCGCGGTTGGCGTTCTGCTTGATGTTCATGATGTCGGGGAAGGATGGGTCCGACGGGCGGTGATTGGTGAGCAGCAGGTCCGAGGACATGATGATGGCGGTGAGCACGTTGTTGAAATCGTGCGCGATGCCGCCGGCAAGCTGCCCCACCGCCTGCATTTTCTGGCTCTGCGCCATCTGGGCTTCTAGCGCCTTCTGTTCGGTCGTCTCGACCGCATAGACGATCGCCGCCTCCTCCGCGCCTTCGCCTGCCGTGCCTTCGGCGACGGCGTTGACGTAGAAGCGCATGTTGCGCTCCTCGTTGTTGGGCAGCACCGTGTCGATGGGCGCGATATCGGCTTGCCGCTGCCGGGCCTGCTCGAGCGCCGCGGCGAAGCGCTCCCGATCCCGCTCGTGTATCACGGTATCGAGCCTAAGGTGGCGGTCGACCGTGTCGCGGTCGACGACGCTCGAGAAAAGCGACAGGAAGGGCGCGTTGGTGCGCAGGATGCGGCCTTCCGCGTCGACGCCGGCGATGGCCATCGGGGTCGAATTGAAGAAGCGCGTGAAGCGAATCTCCGAAGCCCTGAGATCGGCGGAAGAATCCTCGCCCTGCGTGCGGTTGAGCACGATCGTGCGGGTGGCGCCCGGCGCGCCGTCGCGGCTGGTCGTCACCCGATGCATGAAGCGGACGGGCAGGACTGCGCCGCTGACGGTGGAGAGGTCGAGATCGATGACGGCGTTCCGGGTAGAGCCGGGATCCGCCTTCACCGCACGGATCAGCGCCATGCCGTCGCCGGCGACCAACTCCGCCAGGCTCGTCGCGCCCGGCGTGAAGCTCGCAAGGTCGATGCCCAGCCACTCCGCAAGCGTGGCGTTGATGTAGGTGACGCGCCCGTCCGGATCGGCGGAGAAGAAGCCGGCCGGCGCGTGGTCGAGATGGTCGATGGCCTTCTGCAGGTCGAGGAAGAAGCGCTCCTGCTCGGCGCGCTCGCGCGAGATATCGGCCAGTTGCCAGGCGAAGAGCGGCTGGCGGCGGCCCGGCGCCTTGAACGTGCGCGCCTCAACGCGATACCAGCGGGCGCCGGGCTCGGAACCTGGGCGGATGGCGTGCGTCAGCCGGAACTCGCCGTCGCCGGGCCGGCCGTCGGCGAGATCGGCGGCCAGCCGGCTCACTACCGGCGCCGCCTCCGGATTGTCGGACAGGAGGTTCTCGACGGTGCGGATGTCGGCGGACGACGCTCCGCCGGTGAGCTCGGCATAGGCCTTGTTCGCATAGACGATGCGGCCCTTGCTGTCCGTCACCACGACGCCGGCGTCCATCGAGCCGACAAAGGCCTTGGACAATTCGTCGGCGGTGGAGCGGGGGGCGATCTGGACGAAGCCGATCGCGGTGGCGAAGAGATAGCCGATGCCGATCATCGCCATGACGCCGAGCATGCCGAGCAGGAAAGGATCGCCAAAGCGGTTGCGGAAGAGTACGAACAGGATCGCGGCGCCGGTCAGCACCCCGATGAAGATGACCAGTCGGGTGATCGCGCCGGGCCCCATGCTCTGATCGACGACCGGTTCGGGATAGAATTCCGCGCGGCTTTCCCTTGCCATTTCATCCCCTGCCTGTCGTCGCATGCGGCCGGAACGGCCGGCGCACGCCCCCTGCCCGTATGAATCATATTCTCCCTATACCGAAAAGGGCCGCTAGCGAAGTCGGCACGAAAAACACATAATCCTGAGTCAATCGCCGTAAAGCCCTCACGCGGAGGGCCGGAATGCTTTTGGAATCGGCAACCTTGGGCCCGGTCTCGCAGTTAGAAGCGATAAGCTGGACCTCATCCCGCAGCCGATCGGTCCCAAGCGATGGAGGCCTTTTTGAAGTGGTTGGATAGTGTCGCGGGGCCTCAATATGCCTCGGCAGTGGTGTGGACCATCGGCGCGCTGGTCCTCCTGGTCTTCGTGCTCCTGCTGATCCGCGTGGTGCGGAGCGTGTCGTCCGGCACCTTCGTCGCCGGCGGCCGCAACCGCCGGGCGCGGCTGGCCGTCATGGATGCGGCGGCGATCGACAATCAGCGCCGTCTCGTCCTGGTGCGGCGGGACAATGTCGAGCACCTGATCCTCATCGGCGGGCCAACAGAAGTAGTCGTCGAGCAGAACATCGTCCCGGCGTCCGCCCGCCAGACCCCGCCGGCCTCGGCAGCAAGCGAACCGGCGGGCGGCCCCACCCTCCACCCGGTTCCGCAGGAGCCCGCGATTGTTGCGGAAGCGCCGCGCGCGGAGCGTCTTGAGCGCCCCAGGCCGGAGCCGATGTTGGAGCCCGCGATCGAGACGCCCGCGCCGCGCTCGCCCGAACCGGAGGCGGCGAAGCCCGAGCGGCAGGAGCCCGCCTTTGCGCCCGAGCGGAAGGAGCCGATCGCCGCTGTTTCGGCAGCACAACGTCTCGACGAGGCCGAAATAGCGCCGGCGGCCCCGCCGGAGGTCAGGTCCGGCAGCGTCCATTTCCTCGAGCGGGCGCGCATCGCGCCGGCGCCGCAGGAGCCGCTCGCAAACCAGCCGACCGCGCCGGCCGCGCCTGAAGTCCGCGCAACGGAGCCGGCGGTCGCCGCCGTCCGGCTGGAGCCGAGCCTGACGCCGCCGCGTCCGGAACAGCCGGAGCCGGACCTCGACTCGGCCCTTCAGGAAGAACTCAAGGCCCCGCTTGTCGAGGAACGCCGCGACCCCGAACCGGCCGAAGCTTCCCTGGAAGAGGAAATGCGACGCCTGCTCGGCGAACTGTCCACACCGGCACGCAAATAGCGGCGGACGCCCCGCTCCGGGCGCATGCGCAATCAATTACCGGGGTGTATCGGGATCGACTGTCGTCCACGCTGCAGTCAGTCGTCGCGGTAGATCTTCTCGCGGCGCTCGTGGCGCTCCTGCGCCTCGATGGAAAGCGTGGCGATCGGGCGTGCGTCGAGGCGCTTGAGCGAGATCGGTTCGCCGGTTTCCTCGCAATAGCCGTAGGTGCCGTCCTCGATCCGTTGCAGCGCAGCGTCGATCTTGGCGATCAGCTTGCGCTGCCGGTCGCGGGCCCTGAGTTCAATGGCCCTGTCGGTTTCGGATGATGCGCGGTCGGCGAGATCGGGGTGGTTGGCGTTTTCCTGCTGGAGGATTTCGAGAGTTTCGCGGGCTTCGCGGAGGATGTCGTTTTTCCAGAGAACGAGCTTGGCCCGGAAGTAGGATTTCTGCCGTTCGTTCATGAACGGCTCGTCTTCGGAGGGCACGTATTTGTTGTCCACGAGTTCGTTCATGCGACTCACCCCACTGCAACAACCCGGCGCCTATATATTCGGCGCCTTTTACCCGCACAAGACGAAAAGACCCGTGCTCTCATCCATTTGTTCGCGCTTGCTTAAAAGCGCTTTACGCCGCCTCATGGCCGCGCGACATGGCTGAATTGCGGCAGCCGCGCGGCGTGTGCGGTCGACCCCGCCGCCGTACATCCTATGGCGGATTGCGATGTCGGGAGCGCGAGACTAACCCTTCCATCGAAGGAACTGGGCAGCGGCAACAAGGAACCGAAGGGATGAGCCGGCTCTACCTGCTCCGGCACGCCAAGGCGGGATGGGCCGAGCCCGGCATGCGCGACTTCGACCGCCCCCTGACGGATCGCGGCAAGCAGGATGCGGCCGCGATCGGCATGGCGATGCGCGCCTCCGGCTTCATTCCCGATCTCGTCCTGTGCTCGACGGCAAAGCGCGCCCGCGAGACATGGGAATGCACCGCCCGAACGATCGGGCCGGTGCCCGCGCCGCCGGTTTTCGTCGACGGCCTCTACAGTTGCGACGCGCCCGGCTACCTATCGATCGTCCGCAAGACGAGCGGCGATCCGCCTTCGCTCCTCCTCGTCGGCCACAATCCGATGATAGAGGACGTGGCGGTCGCCTGTGCGGCGCGGGGCGACGGGGCGGAACGCGCCGCGCTCTCCTCCGGCTTCCCGACTTCGGCGCTGGCCGTAATCGAGTTTTCCGGACCCCTCGCCGATGCCGCGCCCGGGAAAGGCTATCTGACCGCTTTCCTCACGCCGGCGATGCTTTGACAGCGAACGCAGGGGCCATGCTGGACCGGCCGACAGTCTGGAGCGATGACGTTTGCTATTCTCTACGCGGGCACTTGCCCCGATGGAGCATAAAATGATCGGTCTGACACGTCACAGACTACGGATGGCGGCCGCAATATAGAAATGCCTCGGACCCATGAAGCATGTCAGGCATTGGCGCGCCAATCCGCTGCGTGTCTTCCGGCAATGGCTGGAGTTAATTTCTGCTTCGTCCCGGAAGCGTCTCTCGCCGCAATCCTACCCGCCATTCCAAATCCGCGCCCCAACGCCTATATCGGGCGGGTTCTGACGACGGGATCAGGACCAATCGACACTCAGGGTTTGGAGCGTGGTATGCGCGAAAATCGTCCAGCTTTAGGAGCAGGACCGCAGGAAGGGACCACCCCTTTCAAGGTCCTGCGACGCCAAGCTGGGCGATTTTCGCCATACCGCTTCGGGGCGCGGCGGATTTCGGGCCTGAAGGCGTCGAAAATGCTCGACAGTGGTGAACACCGCCTTGCGCTTTTCTCCTGTTCAGGACCGAAATCCGCTCCGCGCCTCGCCCGAAACCTGAATGTCGATTGGTCCTAGGCTTTGGCCTCGCTGACCTCCTTGACCGACGAGGCGCTCATCGCGCTCGACACGCTGGCCGACCGCGCGTCCGGGCTCGTCGCGCCTTCGCTCAGGCTGGGAGTGACAGGTCTGTCCCGCGCGGGCAAGACGGTCTTCATCTCCGCTTTCGTGCACAACCTCGTCCATGGCGGACGCCTGCCGCTCTTCGAGGCGCAGAAATCCGGCCGCATCGCGCGCGCCTTCCTCGAGCACCAGCCGGACGACGCCGTGCCGCGCTTCCAGTACGAGGACCATGTCGCCGCCCTCGTCAACGAGCGCACATGGCCGGATTCGACCCGCGCGATTTCCGAGCTGCGGCTGACCATCCAGTACGAGTCGGCTTCCGGGTGGGGGCGGCTGTTCTCCTCGGGAAAGCTCTCGGTCGACATCGTCGATTATCCCGGCGAATGGCTGCTCGACCTGCCGCTGCTCGGCAAGGATTTTCGCGCCTTCTCGGCCGATGCGTTCGAACTCGCCGAATTGCCGGTGCGCGCGGATGTTTCGGAGGAATGGCGCAGGGAGGCAGGCAAGGCCGATCCGGCGGCGCCGTTCGAGGAGATGACGGCACGGCGGCTGGCGGAACTCTTCACCGCTTATCTCAGGGCCTGCAAGGCCGACCATCGCGCGCTTTCGACCCTGCCGCCCGGGCGGTTCCTCATGCCGGGCGACCTAGAGGGCTCGCCGGCGCTGACCTTTGCGCCGCTGCCCGGCCTTGGCGAGGCCCGCTTTCGCGCCGGCTCGCTCGCCGCCACCATGGAGCGGCGCTACGAGGCCTATAAATCCCACGTGGTGAAGCCGTTCTTCCGCGAGCATATCGCCCGGCTCGATCGCCAGATCGTGCTGATCGACGCGCTGCAGGCGCTGAACGCCGGCCCCGCGGCGATGGCGGACCTGGAGCGCGCGCTGGCGGAGATCCTTGCCTGTTTCCGCCCGGGGCGCGGCAGCATTCTCACCGATCTCTTCTCGCGCCGGATCGACCGGATCCTCGTCGCGGCGACCAAGGCCGACCATCTCCATCACGAGAGCCATGACCGCCTGCAGGCGATCGTGCGGCGGCTGGCGGATCGCGCATCGAGCCG
>JBQCFH010000195.1:0-3881 GCA_051959385.1 Rhizobiaceae bacterium
ATAGGCGTCCGTCTGCTGCTTCAGGACCGGATTGTCAGGAGAGACGCCGTTCTGGACGGCGGTCAGCGTATAGCGGTCGGTGACGCCCTTCTGCGCGGCCACATAGGTGGTGGCGGCGTCCTTGTCGGCTTCGAAATTGAAGGCTTCGGCGAAGGCCTTGTAGCGCGGGTCGGTGAGCTTGTTGGCGAAGCTGTCGGGATCGGACACGCCTTCCGTCAGCACCTTGGTCATGAAGGCCTTGGCGTAGGTCATGTCCTCCAGGCCGAACGCCTTCATGGCGTAGGTGAACAGCCTGGTGTTGTTGACGAAGTCGTCGACCGTTTTCACCTTGCCGATATTGGCGAGATAGTACTCCGTCTCGCGCTGCACCTCAGGCTCGTTCTCGACCAGGGTGGTCGTCCGCGCCATGTCGCGCGTCAGTGACTGGTAGGTAGCGTAGGTGCTGGTCACGTTACTGTTCCGGTGCTGCTTCGGCAGCGTCGGAGGCTAGAACGCGTTGCTTGCGCGAAACTGGTTCGTTTGCCGCCCCTTCTTTCAAGCCTCACACAAGGCACGGCCTGTATCCCGGACCGGAAAGCTGGAATACGGGAATTGTCGTTGTGGGCATAATCATCGGAATCGTAGTGACGCTCGGCTGCGTGCTGGGCGGCTTCATGGCGCTTGGCGGCCATGTCAATGTCCTTTTCCAGCCGTGGGAATTCGTCATCATCGTCGGCGCAGCGCTCGGCTGCTTCCTGGTGGCCAACCCGTTCTCGACCGTGAAGGATGCCGGGAAGGCCTGCATCGAGGCATTCAGGCAGGCGGTACCGAAGGAGCATTACTATCTGGAAACGCTCGGCGTGCTGCATTCGCTCATGCGCGAACTAAAGACCAAGACGCGCAACGAGGTCGAGGCGCATATCGACAACCCCACTGAATCAGCGATTTTCCAGGCCTATCCCCTCATTTTGAG
Organism: Rhizobiaceae bacterium; assembly: GCA_051959385.1. Taxonomy (GTDB): domain Bacteria; phylum Pseudomonadota; class Alphaproteobacteria; order Rhizobiales; family Rhizobiaceae; genus Mesorhizobium_L. The sequence continues at coordinate 953 of JBQCFH010000195.1, forward strand.
AAACCATGAGCTGACGCATTTCATCTGCGACTATTGCCGGCTTATCATCATCGGCAATGCGCGGCCGTTCGAGATCGAAGCGCTGATGGACGAGGAGATCCACACCATCCGACACGACAGACTGAAATCCTATCACGCCATGATCGCCGTGGCCGACGGGTTGCCGGCGCTCGGCATCTGCGCCGCGGTGCTCGGCGTCATCAAGGCGATGGGCGCGCTCGACCAGTCGCCGGAGATCCTCGGCGAGCTGATCGGCTCGGCGCTGGTCGGCACCTTCGCCGGCATTTTTCTTTCATATGCGGTGGTCGGGCCGATCGCGGCCAAGATCAAGATCGTGCGCGAGAAGAACAACCGGCTCTACGTCGTCGTGAAGCAGACGCTCCTTGCCTACATGAACGGCTCGCTGCCGCAAGTGGCGCTCGAGTTCGGCCGCAAGACGATCTCCTCGCACGACCGCCCGTCGATCGATTCCGTCGAGCAGAGCACGCTCAATCTCGGCGGCGAGCAGAAGAAGGCGGCCTAGCATGGGCATCGACAAGCGGAGCGCTGTCTGACCATGGCAGAAGCCGCCAGTCCCGCCCGGCTGCAATCGCTCATCGTCGAGAAACTGGTCGGCGCGACCGGCGAGACCGACAAGGTCATGGGTGCGTCGCGGTCGCTGGCGATCCGCACCGTGCCGCTGATCTCCAGGAGCATCAACGAGGGTCTGACCGGGCCGGTCGACTTCACGCTGAAGCATGTCGAGATCTCACGTATCGTCAACATAAGGCCGCCGGCGGGCGGTCATCACGCCATGACCATCGCGCCATCCGCCATCTCGGCGGACGCGCTGCTGCTTCTCATCGACGCCGATGCGATCGCCGTTCTGGTCAGCGCGCTCTTCGGCGCCGATCCGGACCTGCCCGCCGTCCCGATCGAGCGCGACCTCTCACCGACCGAGCTGGCCGTGGTCAACATGGTCTTCCATCAGATCGCCACGGCCGTAAACGGAACCGGCGCCCGCTCGCTCGACATCCGCTTCCCGATCCCGCCGGCGATCACGGGTGACGAATTGCAGAAGCAGCTCCTCCGCGACGGACCGGCGGCGAGGCTCGTCTTCGAGGTCTCGACTCCGGCGAGCCGGGGAACGATCGAGCTGTTCATGCCGCATCGGGTGCTTCTCTCGCATCGCGCAAGCGGCGGTCAGGTCGACCGGGCGACGGCCGCCAAATGGGGTGCGCATTTCGGCGACGAGATCATGCGCTCGGTCGTCAGGCTCGACGCGGCCATTCCCATGCGGCCGATGACGCTCGGCGAGCTTGCCGCCCTCCAGCCCGGACAGATCATCGAGATGCCGCGGACTGCGCAGGCCGAGACGCGGCTGTCGGCGAAGGACAAGACCCTCTTCGTATGCGAATTCGGCAAGCTCGGTGCAAACTATACGGTGCGCGTCCGCCACCCCTATGACGCAGGACAGCAATTCATCGACGGGCTCTTCCCGGGCTGAAGCCGGGCGGGAGCCGATTGGAGAAAGACATGAGCGAACCCGAAGCAAAGGCAGTCGAGACCGACATCGAGGAGGAACAGCTCAATCAGGCGATCGAGGATCTGCGCGGCGCCTTGCACGACGATCCCGCATCGGGCCACGGTGACCACGCGGCAAGCCTGCGCAACAACGCCATCATCATGAACATACCGGTTGACGTGCAGATCATGCTCGGCAGCACGGAGATGCCCGTGTCCGAGCTGATGGCGCTGCAGAAGGGCTCCACGGTCGCGCTCGACAGGCGCATCGGCGAGCCGGTCGACGTCGTCGTCAACGGCCAGAAGATCGCCCGCGGCGAGATCACGGTGCTCGACAATGATCCGTCGCGTTTCGGCGTCAAGCTCACCGAAATCATCACCGCCGGCAAGTCGCCGCGCTGAACCGCCAACCCTTCCAGGACCGCCGCCCGATGAGCCTCAACCTGACCAGACCGCAGAAGGCCGCCGCCATCCTCGTCGCGATGGGAAAACCGGCTGCCGGCCGCCTGCTCAAGTTCTTCAAGCAGGACGAGCTGAAGGCGCTGATCGACGGGGCGCGCATGCTGCGGACGATCCCGCAGGGCGAACTGGAGCGGATCGTCGGCGAATTCGAGGCGGAGTTCGCCGAGGGCGCGGGCCTGCTCGATTCGGCCGATACGATGGACACGATCCTGAACGAGTCCTTCACGCCCGAGGAGATGAAGGCGATCCTGGGGCAGGATCAGCCGAAGCCGATCGAAAGCAAGGCGCCGCCCCCGGTGTGGCCCTCCGTCGAAAAACTCGAGGCCGAAAGGGTCGGCGCCTTCCTGGCGAACGAACATCCGCAGACGATCGCGCTCGTGCTTTCCAACATGTCGCCACAGCCGGCCGCGAACGCGCTCATGACGCTCGCCAAGCCGCTGCGCGGCGAAGTGGTAAAGCGCATGCTCGCCATGAACAACGTGCCGGAACAGGCCAAGCGGATCGTCGAGGACCAGATCCGCACGCGGATGCTGGCGGAAAACACGACCAAGGACACCACCGCCGGGCAGATACGCGTGGCCGGCGTTCTCAACGAACTCGACAAGGAAGACCTCGAGGAGGTGATCAGCGAGATGCAGGCGGCGGGAACGTCCGATCTCGAGGCGATCCGGGCGCGGCTCTTCAATTTCGACGATATCGTCCAGCTTTCGCAGAAGTCGCGGGTCGCGCTTTTCGACGGACTTTCGACCGATCTCGTCACACTGGCCTTGCGCGGCTGCGAGCCGGCGCTCGCCGAGGCGATCCTCTCGGCGCTCGGTCCGCGCTCGCGCCGCATGATCGAGTCCGAACTCGCCAGCGAGGCCGGCAACATCCCGTTCGCCGAGATCGCGCGGGCGCGCAAGAACATCGCCTCGACCGCTATCCGGCTGGCCAGCGAGGGTGCGGTTCAGCTCCCCGGCTCCGA
>JBQCFH010000196.1:0-2313 GCA_051959385.1 Rhizobiaceae bacterium
AATCGTGTCGTAGTCGCGGCCCGTGTGTTTCTCGTAGATCTCGTTCAGGCGCCGCTTCAGCTTGATGATGTCCTGCGCATGGCGCTCGATATCCGAGGCCTGGCCCTGGAAGCCGCCGGAAGGCTGGTGCACCATGATGCGTGCGTTCGGCGTGGCGAAGCGCATGTCGTCGTGCCCCGCGCAGAGAAGCAGCGATCCCATCGACGCCGCCTGCCCGATGCAGAGCGTCGAGACCGCCGGCTTGATGAATTGCATCGTGTCGTAGATGGCGAGCCCGGAGGTGACCACGCCGCCCGGCGAGTTGATGTAGAGGTTGATCTCCTTCTTCGGGTTCTCCGCCTCGAGGAAGAGCAGCTGCGCGCAGACGAGCGTCGCCATGCCGTCCTCGACCGGCCCGGTGATGAAGATGATGCGCTCCTTGAGCAGGCGCGAGAAGATGTCATAGGCGCGCTCGCCGCGATTGGTCTGCTCGACCACCATCGGCACGAGGTTCATGAAGGTTTCGGTCGGGCTTTTCATGGAAAATCCTTCTGGCGGGGACTGTTCCGCACCCCTGAAGCGGAATCGGGTTCGTCCGTGTTCGCCGGATAAATAGGGTGGCGGGACGGTCCGGCGCAAGCCCGCAAATCCTGCCCGAAAGGTCAGATGAATGGACGACTCTCGCTTGCCGGTCAACAGGGACTGGCGACCGTCCGGAAAGCCGCGCTAGAGTACGGCCATGAACGAGCATTCCGCACCCCTTCCCCGCTTCGATTTCGATCCGGCGACGCGCCGGCTCAGCCTCGAGCCGCACCAGCCGGCCTGCGTGCAGGACCCTTATCGGGCCTATGCCCTGCTGCACGGCGCTTCACCCGTCTTCTTCTGGGATGAGTTCGGCATCTGGTGCTTCGCCGGCTTCGACGATGTCTCGCGTCTCCTGCGCGACAGGCGGCTCGGCCGCGAGCGGCCGCCCGGCGCCGCGGACGACGGCTATGAAGGGCCGCGCGACCATCTGAAGGATTTCGACGCCTTCGCCTCGCACTCCATGTTGGAGCTGGAGCCGCCGACGCATACGCGCCTTCGCACGCTCGTCAACCGCGCCTTCGTCTCGCGGCAGGTGGAGCGGCTGCGCCCCATGATCGAAAAGCTGGCGCACGACCTGATCGACCGCATGGAGCCGGACGGCCATGCCGACCTGCTGCCGGCCCTCGCCACGCCGATCCCGGTCACGGTCATCGCCGAGATGCTCGGCGTCCCGACTTCGATGAACGACCAGCTGCTCGACTGGTCGCACCGCATGGTCGCCATGCACATGCACGGCCGCACGCGCGAGGTGGAAGTGAATGCGAACGCCGCCGCGCGCGAATTCTCCGATTTCCTGCGGACCTATGTCGAGGAAAGGCGCAGGAACCCGGGCGACGACATTCTGAGCGTCCTGATCGCGGCGCGGGACGGCGAGGAGAAGCTTTCAGATGCCGAACTGATCGCCTCCGTGATCCAGCTTCTCAATGCCGGCCACGAGGCGACCGTTCACCAGACCGGCAACGCCGTGCGCGCGATACTGGCGCAGGGCGGCGATCCGCGCCGCTTCTTCGCCACGCCGGAACAGACGGTGGCGACGGTCGAGGAATGCCTGCGCTACGACGCGCCGCTCCATATGTTCCGACGCTACGCCTATGGCGAGACCGAGGTTGCGCCCGGCGTCACGGTTAAGGCCGGCGAGCAGATCGGGCTGATCCTCGGCGCGGCCAACCGGGACCCGAAAGCCTTCGTCAATCCCGACCGCTTCGACCCCTCACGCGCCGACCAGAAGAACGTCTCCTTCGGCGGCGGCATCCATTTCTGCATCGGCGCGCCGCTCGCCAGGCTCGAATTGCAGGTGGCGCTGAAGGTGTTGTTCGAGCGGCTGCCGGGGCTCAGGCTTTCCGAGACGCCGCGCTACCGCGACACCTATCATTTCCACGGGCTGGAGAGCCTGAAGGCGGAGTGGTGAAAACTATGTTTGAGGCGCTTTTGCAGCAGTCGATGTAAGTTCCCCCCTCTCCGTCTCGCCCTTCGACAAGCTCAGGGCTCGACACCTCTCCCCCACTTCGTGAGGGAGAGGACGGGAGGCGAGCCTGGCTCCCGTCCTCGCCCCCTTCAGGGGGAGAGGTGTCGTGCGAAGCACGACGGAGAGGGGACGCGCAGGTCGTGATATGCGACGACATCCCATTCCTGCACAATAGGTCTTTGCTACTCCGCCGCTTTCAGCGCCTGTTCGAGGTCGGCGATGATGTCTTCGGCGTCCTCGATGCCGATGGAGAGCCGGATCACGTCCGGGCCGGCGCCGGCCGC
>JBQCFH010000197.1:0-5202 GCA_051959385.1 Rhizobiaceae bacterium
ACCATGATCTCGCCATGGGCGAAATTGACGATGCGGATGACGCCGAAGATGACCGACAGGCCGAGCGCGGAGAGCCCGTAGATCAGGCCGGTCAACAGCCCGCTGACGGCAACGTTGAGGTAGAGCTCGACGGGCAAGGCCTGCTTCCGGATTGGGAAATGGCCGCCCCGGCCGAGCCGGCCGGAGCGGTGCAAATCCGTCTCAGCGCTTGTCGTAGGGCGGCATCGGCCAGACGGTCTTGGCGACCGCCGCATTTTCCGGCGCCACTACCACGAGCTCGCCGCCCACATTCTGGATCGACGCGTCGCCGACCTTGTCGTTCTGGCCCTTTCCGTTGAAGCTGATGCCGGCGCCGATCGAGACGTTGTCGGTGATGTTGGTGGTCCGCACGGCCTCGGTCAGTTCCTTGGAGTTGCCCGTGCCGGCGCGCTTGTAGGCGTCGGCGGCCACCAGCAGCGCCTCGAAGGTATAGACATGGTTGGTGTTCATGTTGACGTCGGGATAGGCCTTCTTCATGGCGGCCTTCAGCGTCTGGCTGAGCTTCTTCTTCGGGTCGTACCACGGCACGAAGGAGATCGGCCCGTCGGAGAGCTTGCCGAGGGTCTTGAAATACTGGTCCTCGTACCAGCCCGGTCCCATGGAGAGGATCGCGTTGGGCGTCCAGCGTTGCTTGACGAGTTCCCGGGTGAGCAGGATCGCGTCGTTTAGCCGGCTGACGACCAGCAGCGCGTCGGCCCCGGTAGCCTTGGCCTTGGCGATCTCGACGGAGAGGTCGCGCGCGGCGCGGTCATAGGCGATGGTGTCGGCCACCTTGTAGGGCATGTCGAATTTCGGCATGACCTTGCCTATCCCGCCGGCCATCGCGGTGCCGAACGTGTCGTTCACATGCAGGAAGACGACCGATTTCGGCGCCGAACCGACCTGCTTGAAGATCTCCTTCTGCTGCTTGAAGGCGTCGGTCAGGATGGTGACCGCGGTCGGGAAGTTGCGGAAGACGTATTTATAGCCCTGCTCGGTGATCTGCGGCGCTGCGGCGATATTGATGACGAAGGGGATGCCCTTCTGCTCGGCGACCTGTGCGATCGCCGCGCTCTGGCCCGAATCGAAGGCGCCGACCAGGAGCTGCGCGCCGTCGCCGATCAGCTTTTCGGCCTGGGCGCGCGCCGTCTGCTCGTTGGATTCGGTGTCGCCGCTCATGATCTGGAGTTCGGGCAAGCCGAGATCCTTCAGGATCGGTCCTGCCACCTCGACGCCGCGCTGGCAGTCCTGGCCGATACCGGCCTGCACGCCCGAGCGCGGCAGGAGCACGCCGACCTTGAGCGGGTTGCCTGCCGCGCGCCCGATCGAGAAGGGCGACGTGCCGGCGACGATACCCGCCGCGCCAATGCCCGCGACCACCGTGCGGCGCGTGACGCCGGCGGCCGCCTTCGTTGAGTTCCTGTTCGTCATATGAATTCCTCCCTCAGGACGGCGATGTTTCGCCGCCTCGCCTGAACTGATTGTGCTGCCTTAGCCGGCCGCGGTCGGAAATGGAACCGTCTCCGGCGGCCATTCCCACGAGTGGGCGGCATTCTTAATGGGTGGGGCGGCAGCGTCAATCGCAACGGCCGGCCGCGCGCCGCCACGGCCGCCCTGACTTTGGTCGAATCCATCCGTAGCCGGAGGGCTACAGCGTGAAGCCTTCGCCGAGATAGAGCCGGCGCACGTCGGCGTTGCCGACCACCTCCGACGGCTCGCCATGGGTGAGCACCTTGCCGGCATGGATGATATAGGCCCGGTCGATCAGGCCGAGCGTCTCGCGCACATTGTGGTCGGTGATGAGCACGCCGATGCCGCGGCTGGTCAGATGGCGCACGAGCTGCTGGATGTCGAAGACGGCGATCGGGTCGATGCCGGCGAAAGGCTCGTCGAGCAGCATGAATTTCGGGCTGGACGCCAGCGAGCGAGCGATTTCCAGCCGTCGCCGCTCGCCCCCGGAGAGCGAAATCGAAGGCGCCTTGCGCAGATGGCTGATGTTGAACTCGTCGAGCAGTTCGTCGAGCCGGCGCTCGCGCTCCTTGCGGCTCTTTTCCACGACCTCCAGCACGGCGCGAATGTTCGCCTCGACCGAGAGGCCGCGGAAGATGGACGCCTCCTGCGGCAGATAGCCGATACCAAGCCGGGCGCGGCGATACATCGGCATATTGGTCACGTCATAGCCGTCGATGGCGATGGTGCCCTTGTCGACAGGCACCAGACCCGTGACCATGTAGAAGCAGGTGGTCTTGCCGGCGCCGTTCGGTCCAAGCAGGCCGACCGCCTCGCCGGCCCTCACTCCGATCGACACGCCGCTGACCACCTGGCGGCCCTTGTAGCTCTTGGTGAGGCCGCGCGCGATCAGCGTGCCTTTGAGCCGCACCGGGTCGATTGCCGCCGTTTCGTCCTTTTCGGAACCGCGGCGCGACGGGGGCATCGAAAGTGCCGACAAGCTATTTTGCCGTCTTCTTCTGCGGCGTCAGCAGCACCTTGACGCGGCCGGTATTTCCGCTGCCGCCGCAGCCGTCGAGCTTGGACAGGCCGGTCTTGAGATTCGCCGTCAGCTTGCATCCCATCACGACATTTTCGCCCTGGGTCAGGACTACCTGATCCCCCTCGAGCACGAGCACCTGGGTTTGCATGTCGAAGGTGCCGTGGTCGCCGGTGGCGATCTGGTTGTCCGACTTCACATAGACCTTGCCGTCCACGTCGATGCTCTTGATGTTGCTGGCGCCGCCGCCCATCATGTTGCCGACCGAACCGTCGGTCTTTGCGCCTGCGGCGTCCGACTTCCCGCCTTCGTTCGACCCTTTCTCAGCCTTGATGTAGTGCACGACCATCCGCCCGGCCTTCATAAGTGTCGTGCCCTGGACGACATTGACGTTGCCCGTGAAGATGGCGGTGTTGTCCTTGTCGTGGACCTCGAGCTTGTCGCTCTCGATCTGGATCGGCTTGTCGTTCGAGAGCTTCATGCCGGAGAAGGTCTGGTCCGATCCGCCCTGCTGGGCGACAGCCGGTGCGGCGAGCGAAAGCCCGGCGAGGACCGAACAGGAAACGGCGAGGGCGAGACTAATGCGACGCATCGGTCGCTCCGTTCGTGCGCTCGGCCGGCTTCTTCTTTTGGGGCATCATCGTCAATCGAACTTTCTCGTCGAAGACCAGCACCTTGCCTCGGTCCTCCACGGTCATCCTGTCCGCAGTGATATGCGATCCGTGTAGAGTAATATCGACCGGATCGGAAGTCTTCAATTCGCCCGCGCCGATATTGACGAAGGCGGAGTTGAGCTTGGCCACCATGCCGTCCGTTGTCGTTACCGTCATGGGGGTGGGGATGGTGAGTGTGTTCTTGTCCTTGTCGTAAATGCCCTTGGCCGTGACGACATTGGCCCAATTCTCGTCGCTTAGCGGAAGTTTGGCCTGGATGTCGTCGAGCTCGAAGATGCTCGTATTGCTCACGTCCTGCACCGCGCGCGCCGCCCGCATTGAATAGGGGCGGTTCTCCTTCGTGAAGCCGTCCAGCTTCGGATTGGCCATGGTGAGCTTGCCGTCCCTGTAGCTCGTGCCCAGGATGTCGATCGAGATCTGGCCGGGAGTCAACAGGTAGGAATAGGCCGTGAAGGCGAGCGCGATCAGGATGGCGAGGCCCGGCAAAAGCACCTTCAGGGCCCTGACGGCTCTCGAATGCCGCCGTGCCCGACGAAACGCCTGCTCGACCGAGCCGCCGCCGACGGCTTCCAATGGCACGGGTGGGTCGGGTCGGAAGGTCGTTGTCGGGGCGTCCATCGTCCTCACCGGTTGAGCCTGGTCCAATTCCATCTTCGTGAAGCGGGAGGCGCGCCCATATTGTTTGACACTTCGGCCGTGCCGTGCCGAAGCGAACCGTTGTCCCTGCCCTGTTTTATTTGATGCGCCCTTCTGCGAGGCGCTCGCCAATTTCAATCCCAATATGGTGATTTTACGATGGAAAGCCAGAGCCGACCATCGTGCCGCATGCCGCCGGGGGCGAAAGCGGTGGCGGCAAAAGCCCTCATCGAATAGGTATGGGCTTCCGGAACGGCTGACACGGGGACGCGAAACCATGGCTACACGGGCCGACGAACTGATCGACCGTCATCGTCTGCGGCGGAAGCTGACCTTCTGGCGCGTCCTGGCGCTTGCCGTTATCGCCCTTGCGATCGGCTGGGCGGCGTCCTGGGCCTATCGCGACGAGTATGGCGGACTGGCCGTCAGCCACATCGCCAAGGTCAAGATCGCCGGCACGATCACCCAGGACGACGATCTCGTCGAACAGCTCGAGAAAATCCGCAAATCGCCGGCCGTGAAGGGCCTGATCCTGGAAATCAACTCGCCCGGCGGCACCACGGCCGGCGGTGAACAATTGTTCGACGAGGTGCGGCGCGTCGCCGCCGACAAGCCGGTCGTGGCGGAGGTCGGCGGTCTGGCGGCCTCCGCTGCCTACATGGTGGCGGCGGCGGCCGACCACATCGTGGCGCGCCAGACCTCCATTGTCGGTTCGATCGGCGTGCTGGTCGAGTTCCCCGACGTCACCGGGCTGATGGACAAGATCGGCGTCAAGCTGGAGGCCATCAAGTCCTCCCCTCTCAAGGCCGAGCCGTCGCCCTTTACGCCGACGACCGATGAAGAGCGCGCCATGGTGCAGAAGCTGATCTCCGACAGCTACGACTGGTTCGTCGGCCTGGTCGCCTCGCGGCGGCCGCTGTCGCGCGATCAGGTGCTGAAGCTTGCCGACGGTTCGATCTTCACAGGCCGGCAGGCGGTGGCGAACAAGCTTGTCGACGAACTCGGCGGCGAACGCGAGGCGATCGCGTGGCTGGCGGAGAAGGGAGTCGATTCCAGCCTTGATATCATCGAATGGAAATCGCCCAGCAGCCGCAGCCTTTTCTTCTCCAAGGCGCTCGCCCGCCTGATCGGCTTGCCGGAGGGTTCCGCCGACATTCTCGACCGCGTCGGCGTCGACCGTATCTTCCTTGACGGTCTCCTGTCCGTCTGGCACCCTTGAACCCTAGCTTGAGCAATTGAAAAGCAAGCAGAATTCGATTCCGTCGAAGTCTGACCAAGCACGCCCCGGGGAAGCAAATCCATGATCAAATCCGAACTCGTGCAGACTATTGCCAATCGAAATCCGCACCTCTTCCTGCGGGACGTCGAGAACATAGTGAATGCCAT
>JBQCFH010000198.1:0-2849 GCA_051959385.1 Rhizobiaceae bacterium
GAAGAGTTTCGTCAAATCACGCGCGCCGTGCACGACACGAACGACTTCGACCGTTCGCCCCTCGATACGATAAAGAATGAGATAGTTGCCGGCATTCAGCGATCGGGCGGCTTCAATAATGTCGGGACGCAAGGGTCCCAACTCGGGGAATTCCGAAAGCTGATCTGATCGCTGCCTTATATCGTCTATCAAACGGTCGGCGGCGGCTGGGTTTTCCAGCGCAATATTCAGCCAGATATCATCCAGATCAGCTTCGGCGGCCGGACTGAAGACCACCGCAACCGGCATGGTTCAGCCCTGCTTCAACTGAGCAAGTCTCTCGCGTCCGCGCCGCTTGATTTCTTCAAAATCGAGCGGGCGCGATGGTCCGCTTTCGATGCCTTCCTGCCAAGCCTTCCTCAATCGCTCGATCTCGGCCTCGCGCAATGGCTTGCGCAGTTGCCATTCCCGCAGCGCTTCTCGGACGACCTCGCTGGCAGAGGCATATTGGCCGCTGGCGACCGCGCCCTTGAGCATGGCTACCATTTCCGGCGAAAGCGCTATGCTGACTTTTTCTATACCGGGCATCTCAAATCTCCTTCCCGCAAGGTAGTAAGATTTGCCACCGTCCGCAAGTTTCTACGGAGTGAACCGCGCCAGATGTTCCAGATCGACCGTGCCGGCTTCGCCCGATTCCGGCGCCGGCGACAGCAGGACCGCGCCGCTCTCGCCGGCGGAGCGCCCAACCAGCTTGACGATGCTGCCATCGAGCAAGGCACGACCGCTTGCGACGAGGGAGAGCGCCAGCGGATAGAGCTGGTGCTCGGCTTTGAGCACCCGGGCCGCCAGGCGCGCCGCGTCATCCTCGGCCAATACCGGAACGGCGGCCTGCGCGATGATCGGCCCCGCGTCTACCTCCGCCGTGACGAAATGCACCGTGCAGCCATGGATGCGCACCCCCGCTGAAAGTGCGGCCGCATGCGTGTCCAAGCCCTTGAAGGCAGGCAGCAGAGCCGGGTGGATGTTGATCATCCGCCCACTCCATTTGTCGACGAAGCCGGCGGTGAGGCGGCGCATGTAGCCGGCGAGGCAGACGAGTTCCGCCCCACATTCCTCGAGTGCGGTGTCGATCGCTGCGTCATGCTCGTCGCGTCCAGGGTAATCCTTCTGTGCGATCGTCCTTGTCGGAATGCCGTTCTGCGCGGCCATCTTGAGGCCGTTCGCCGCCGGATCGTTCGAAATGACGAGGACGATTTCGGCCGGAAAGGAGGGCTCCGCGGCGGCCGCGATCAGCGCCGCCATGTTCGAGCCGCGTCCGGAAATCAGGATGGCTGTGCGTTTTCTGTCCATCGCCCGTTCGTCACCGCTATCTAGAAATCCATCGTTCCGAGGAAGGCGACGCCGGCATCGCGCCGCGCGATGACGCGACCGATCGGCATCACGGTCTCGCCGGCCTGCTTCAGCACGGCCGCGACCTGCGCCGCCTGGCCCGCCGCAACTACCGCGACCATGCCGACACCGCAGTTGAACGTGCGCAGCATTTCCCGTTCCTCGACGCCGCCCGTCCTGGCAAGCCACGAGAACACCGGCGGCACGTCGATGGCCTCGAGGTCGATCTCGGCGGCATAGTCGTGCGGCAGGACGCGTGGAATGTTGTCCGGAAAACCTCCGCCCGTGATGTGGGCGAGCGCCTTGATGCCGTGCGTGTCTCTGACGGCGTGCAGGACCGGCTTCACATAGATGCGCGTCGGCTCGAGCAGGGCTTCCGCAAGCGTCCGCTCCGGCGCAAACGGCGCCTGTTCCTGCCATTCGAGCCCGGATTTCTCGACGATGCGGCGCACCAGCGAGAAACCGTTGGAATGGACGCCGGAAGAGGCGAGCCCGAGCAGCACGTCGCCTTCGACGATGTCGTCGGTCGGGAGAAGCTGCCCGCGTTCCACCGCGCCCACGGCGAAGCCGGCGAGGTCGTAATCCTTCTCGGCGTACATGCCGGGCATTTCGGCCGTCTCGCCGCCGACGAGCGCGCAGCCGGCCTGCCGGCAGCCCTCGACGATGCCCGTGACGATCGCGGCGCCCTGGTCCGGATTGAGCTTGCCGGTCGCGAAATAGTCGAGGAAGAAAAGCGGCTCCGCTCCCTGAACGACGAGGTCGTTGACGCACATGGCGACGAGGTCGATGCCGATCGTGTCGTGCCGGCCGGCTTCGATCGCGATCCTGAGCTTGGTGCCGACGCCGTCATTGGCGGCCACCAGCAACGGGTCCTGGAAGCCCGCGGCCTTGAGATCGAAAATCCCTCCGAAGCCGCCGATCTCGGCGTCCGCGCCCGGCCGGCGGGTGGAGCGCACGAGCGGCTTGATCCGCTCGACCAGCGCGTTGCCGGCATCGATGTCGACGCCCGCATCGGCGTAGGTGAGGCCGTTCTTCCTGACGTTCATCGCGGAGATCCGCTGCCTTCCGTCTCATCTTCGGCTCGGGGCACATTGCACGAAGCCCCGGCCTTCGCAACCGCGCCTATCCTAACGCGCCAACGCCGGAGGCGAAATCCGTGGACAAGGGGCAAACGCCGGGTGGTATCTTGAAGCGCCGCCGCCGAGCCGCCATTTAACCGCGCGATGTGGATTCTTCACCGGGGCCGGCAGAGCTGAAGTGACCATACCCAACCTGATCACGGTGCTGCGCTTCTTCCTGGTCCCCTTCGTGGTACTGGCCTTGCTGACGGGCCATATGGAGTGGGCTTTCGCTGCCTTTCTGGCCGCCGGCATATCCGACGGCGTCGACGGCTTCATCGCGCGGAATTTCGACCAGCGTTCCAAGCTCGGCGCCTATCTCGACCCGATCGCGGACAAGCTGCTCCTGGTCACCGTCTTCCT
>JBQCFH010000199.1:0-4727 GCA_051959385.1 Rhizobiaceae bacterium
CCGATGCATCCCTATCTGAGCGAGGCGGATCAGGACAGGATCGTCGGGGTTATTCGCAAGGCGGTGGGGGCGAACAAATAGAACTCGATTTGCCGTCGAGTCGACCCCCACACCGCCACCCGTCGCGGGGCCCCCCACCCCCACAACGGGGGGGGGGCGGGGGCCCACCCCCCCCCCCCGCCCCCGCCCCCCCGTGGGGGGGGGGGGGCGCCCCCCCCCCCGGGTCCGGCCTTTGGCCGGCCCGAGGACAGGCTCCGCGAGGCGGAGAGGGGGTTGTCTCGGACCCTCGATCCGGGCTCGGGTCACACCCCGTAATACTCCCGGTACCACTCCACGAACCTGCCGATCCCATCCTCGATCGGCGTCGATGGCGCGAAGCCGACCGCATCCCTGAGCGCGTCGATATCGGCATAGGTGGCCTCGACGTCGCCCTTCTGCAGCGGCAGCATGTTCATCCGGGCCTTCTTGCCCAACGCCTTCTCGATCGCGGCGATGAAGTCGAGCAGCATGACCGGCCGGTTGTTGCCGATATTGTAGAGGCGGTAGGGCGCGGACGAAATCGCCGGGTCGGGCGCCTTGGGGTCCCATCGGTCCGACGGTGTCGCGATCCGGTCGGCCGCCCGCACCACGCCCTCGGCGATGTCGTCGATATAGGTGAAGTCCCGTCGATGATGGCCGTGGTTGAAGACGTCGATCGGCTCGCCCGCAAGGATGTTGCGCACGAATGTGAAGAGCGCCATGTCCGGCCGCCCCCAGGGGCCGTAGACGGTGAAGAAGCGCAGGCCGGTCACCGGCAGCTTATAGAGATACGCATAGGAATGCGCCATCAGCTCGTTCGCCTTCTTGGTCGCCGCATAGAAGCTGACCGGATGGTCGACATTGTCGGAGACGGAAAAGGGCAGCTTCTCGTTCGCGCCGTAGACGGAGCTCGACGAGGCATAGACCAGGTGCTTCACGCCCGAATGCCGGCAGCCTTCGAGGATGTTGGCGAAGCCGACGAGGTTGGACTGGACGTAGGCGCCGGGGTTTTCGATCGAGTGCCGGACGCCGGCCTGGGCGGCGAGATGGATCACCGTCGTGAAGCCGTGCGCGGCGAAGAGCTTTTTCATTTCGTCGCCGGCGGCGACATCCTGGCGCACGAACCGGAATCCCTGCCGTTCCTTGAGGCGGGCGAGGCGGGCGAGCTTCAGCTTCGGGTCGTAATAATCGCTGATATTGTCGAGCCCCACGACTTCGTCGCCACGGTCGAGCAGCCGATGCGCGACGAATGAGCCGATGAACCCCGCGGCGCCGGTGACAAGTACGCTCATTTCCGCCCTTCCGAATACCACGCCCGACTGGATGGCCCACAAACCGATTCACCCCTCCGCCGCCTTCGGCGGCACCTCCCCCGGCGAGGGGGAGGAGGGCGGAGAGCTTGGCGCCCTCCCTCCCCTTGACGGGGAGGGTCCGGCCGACAGGCCGGGGGTGGGGTGCGGCTTGAGTCCAAGCGACGGCTTTGACACTGAATATCGCCGAGAGATCTGTCCTCGGCAACATTTCACAAAATCAAGCTACTACAGTCAGTCCTGAACATTTCAGTAGGCTTAAAGCCGTAGATCGCTTGCGTCCGCCGTAAAGACGCTCTTCACGTCGAAGAATACGCCGTCGGGCGCAAGATGCCGGCGCAGCGCCTCGGCTCCAAGCGCGCGGAAGCGCCGGTGCGCGACGGCGAGGATCAGCCCCTGATACGCGCCTTCCGCCGGCTTCTCGACTAGGCGCAGGCCATATTCCCGCTCTGCCTCGCCGGCGTCCGCCCATGGGTCGTGGACATCGACCGCTATGCCGTAGGACGCCAGCTGCCGGACCACATCGATGACGCGCGTGTTGCGGATGTCCGGGCAGTCCTCCTTGAAGGCGAAACCCATGACGAGCACCCGCGCGCCGGAGCGGTTCATGCCGCGCGCCGCCAGCATGCGCAGGAAGCGGGCGGCGACGACCTCGCCCATTGCGTCGTTGATGCGCCGTCCGGCGAGGATGATCTCGGGATGATGGCCGACCGCCTGCGCCTTGTGCGTCAGATAATAGGGATCGACGCCGATGCAGTGCCCGCCGACGAGGCCCGGGCGGAACGGCAGGAAATTCCATTTGGTGCCGGCGGCGTCGAGCACGCTTGCCGTGTCGATGCCAAGCTTGTCGAAGAGGGTCGAGAACTCGTTGACCAGCGCGATATTCACGTCGCGCTGCGTGTTCTCGATCACCTTGGCGGCCTCGGCGACCCGGATCGACGGCGCCCGGTAGGTGCCGGCCTGCACCACCGCGCCATAGACGGCGTCGATGGTGGCGAGCGCCTCCGGCGAGGAGCCCGACACGACCTTCACGATCTTGTCGATCGTGTGCTGCCGGTCGCCGGGGTTGACGCGCTCGGGGCTGTAGCCGGCGAAGAAATCCACGTTGAAGCGGAGCCCGGACACGCGCTCGATGACCGGCACGCAGTCTTCCTCGGTGGCGCCGGGATAGACGGTCGATTCGAACACGACGATGTCGCCCTTGCCGATCGACTCGCCGACCGTCTCGCAGGCGGCGATGAGCAGGCGCATGTCGGGCCGCTTGGCCGCATCGATCGGGGTAGGCACGGTGACGATGTAGAAATTGCAGCCGGCGAGATCCTCTGCCTTGGCAGTGAACTGCGCGCGCGTGCCGGCAAGCGCCTCCGGCTCGACTTCGAGCGTCCGGTCGACGCCCTTGCGCAATTGCTCGATGCGCCCTGCATCTTGATCGTAGCCGGTAACCGGAAAGCGCCGCGCCAACAAAACGGCCAATGGCAGGCCGACATAGCCGAGCCCGATGATGCCGATGCGGATGTCGTCGAGTTTCGTCACGTCCGGCCGGATTCCGTTCCCCGGCTGCTCATAGGCGATCTTTGGCAATGAATTCAAACGGATTCATAGCGACGAGTGGGGGATAGCTTCGGCTCCAGCCATCGCCAGCGCATCAAGCTCGTGCCGCCAGGGCGGATTGGCCCCCGCGCGCGAAACGGTCACAGCGGCGACCTGCGCCGCAAAGTCCAGCGCCTGCCGGATGGCCTCCTCGGAAAGTGCTGCGAGGGCTTCTTTCGATAGGAGCCCGTTTTCCTGGAGAAAGGCGAGGATGCCGGCGTTGAACGTGTCGCCGGCGCCGACCGTGTCGACGATCGCGACCTTGCGCGCCGGCACGCTCAACTTCCCGTGCCGGGAATAGGCATTGGCGCCGCGCGCGCCATGCGTCACCACGATCAGCTTCGGCCCCTCTTTTAGCCAGCCGGCCGCGGCCTCGTCCTGCGATCCCGCTTCGCCGAACCAGTCGAGATCCTCGTCGGAGAGCTTGACGATATCGGCCATGGCGATCATGCGCCGCATCCGCGCCATATGCGCGGCCGTGTCGGGGATGAAGTCGCGGCGGATGTTCGGATCGAGCATCATGACCCGGCTTTTGTGCTCGCGCCGCATAAGCGCTTCGTAGGTCGATCCGCACGGCTCGGCGATGAGGGTCATGCAGCCGAACAGCATGGCCTCGACACGTTCGTCGAGTTCCGGAAGGTCGCTTTCGTAGAGCATCCGCCCGGCGCTGTTCTCGTCGAAGAAGGTGTAGCTCGCATGGCCGTCCACGAGCCGCACGAAGGCAAGCGTCGTGTGGCGGTCGGAGATGTGGGCATAGCTTGTGTCGACATGGCATTCCGCCAGCGCGGCGGCGAGCATCTTGCCGAAGAAGTCGCTCGACAGTCCGGTGAGCAGGCCGGCCCGGGCGCCGATCCGGCCGAGCGCGACGGCGCTGTTGAAGAGCGCGCCGCCGACATAGGGCGCGAAGGCCGGCTCGCCTGCCGGCGTCAGCCGCGGCAGCATGTCGATCAGCGTGTCACCGCAGCACAGGATCATTCGTGTTCTTTCTTCAACAATGCAAGCTGACTGCGTTGCAGATTAACTGGAAATTCGAACCGCTTCTTACCCCCACCCCTAACCCCTCCCCACAAGGGGGAGGGGGATTTTGTGCCGGCGATGCATGGCCCAAACTTCGACGATTTTAGCTGAGGCAACGGTGCCAGTGTCTCCCTCCCCCTTGTGGGAGGGGTTAGGGGTGCGGGTAAAGTGCCACGCAACCTCCATACGCAATTTCCCGGGCGGCGCCGGCGAGCGTTAGTCTTCATGTCTAGCAGTTCGCATTCCGGTCAGACTACCTCAGGGTCACGCAGCATTCGACAACGAGCCGGCCCCGATCAGAAACCGCTCCGACAGCGGCAGGCTGGCGCCGCCGAGCGCCCGCGCATGATGCCCGACCGTGCCTTCCCGGATTTCGGGCACCCGCAGCCCCTCGGCGTCGAGCTTGGCGATTTCCAGGCGAATGGATGAGACCAGCCGCGCACGGACCTCGAGCGGCATCCAGCCGTCCACCACCGCCGCCTCGAAATCGATGACCGAGGATGCGGCCAGCGTGGCATGGGCAAGCGCGCCCGCCGCCGCCGCAATCCACTCGTCCAGCGCCGCGCCCAGATCGCCCCAGTCCGCGGGCGAGGTCCACAGATGCGCCGCATCCCGCCCGCTTCGGTTGAGGGCGCGCTCGAGCACGGCGATCGAGGCGATGTCGATCAGCTGCACCGGCTTGCCCGCCGGCCCCGGCACGAGCATGGAGCCGAGCGCCCCGGCATTGCCCGTCTGGCCGGAGAAGACGCTGCGGTTGATCGCGATGCCGCCGCCGGCGAAGGCGCCGATATA
>JBQCFH010000200.1:0-5347 GCA_051959385.1 Rhizobiaceae bacterium
GCCGAGTTCGGCGGTGCAGTCGCGTTTAATAAATGATTAGCCGCTCATCTAGAAAGTGTTAGCAACGATCCGCAGGCATGTGCTGGTGGTGCCGTTGTTCCCGGTGTAGTTCACATCGCCGCTGTAGAAATAGAGGAACCCGTTGAGATCGGTGGCGCCATTGCCGTTGAACGTGTTCGACGATGTGTTCGACCGGGCCGACCAGAAGAGCATCCCCGCATAGTCCCCGGTTTCGGGGGCAGAGAGTGAAAGAGAGGCATTGCCGTTCACGGTTATTCCGCCGTCGGCCATGAAGATCGTGACGCCCGTCCCGGTAATGCTGCCCTTGATCGTCAGCGAACCTTCAATGTAGTAGAGGCCGGGTTGCAGGGTCTTCGTTCCGCTCAGCGTGAGATTTGAATAGCGTCCGGGGTGGACGACCGTGTCGCTTTTGCTCGGGTTGGGATACAGGACCGGCGGGACCGGCTCCACAAGGTCGGCGAAGGGATCCGGGAGCCTCCAGGCGTTCTCGCGGTTTTGTGCGCAAACTGTCGTGAGACCCGCTGTCGCCACGATGCCGCCGGACGACTGCACGCAGTCGGCGCTGATTGTCCCGCTTCCCCCGACATAGAGCGCATCGGTAGCGGACGAGTTGGAAGCGAGCACGCAACCGGCCATCGTGATATTCGTGTTGCCGCCGGCCTGCAGCGCGCGCGACGCCGTCTGGTTGAGTGCCAGCACGCACGCATCCTCGCCGATGCTTGCGCTGATCGTGGTGCGTGCATGCAGGGTCGTTCCCTTATCCGCGCCGCTGAAATTGTGAGGGATAAGATTGGAATAGGCGTAATCGGCCTTGGCTGAAAGGTGCTGGGTCCCGTCGGCATCCGTCGTGAATCCCAGATAATAGAAGCTGCCGGGATTTGGATTGGAGTTGGCTGGGTCCGGTTGAAGGTTCGACTGGAAGAATTTGTCGCCCAGCGCCTGCAATTGCGCGTCGTCGAGACCCGAATTCAGATTGAGTGCGATTTCCATGGCTGCCGAGTCGACGGCGGCCTGCACGTTTTCGCGCCTGCGCTCCATATTGGCGGAATCGACGGCCATCCCCACTGACAGCATCAGCGGAACGAGCAACAGCACCACCGCGACCGCAATATTTCCTTGCTCGTCGCGCCGAACCGCCGCGAGCTTCGCCTTGGCCGCCTTGATCGCCGCCGGGATGACTGATCCGCGCGCGCGGCCGAGGTGGCCGTTGCTTCGCCTAAAATCGCGCACCATCGCCATAGCGCCCCTGTTTTCGACAACGCCCTGTATGTCGCGAATGTAATGGACCTTTTTGGCAGCAACTCACTAAAGTACCGTTTGGAAAATCGCTCAAATCAGGAGCCGAGCGTTCACCTGCGCTTAACCAGCCGCCGCCACGGCTGCAGCGAGCAGGACGTTAACGGTTAGAAAGTCGGTTCGCTCAGCCGACGATGCGAAGGTTCGACAATTCGTCGGCAATCGCCTTGAAGTCGTCCGACAGGCTTCCCCCCGTCGCATTCCAGTAGAGCTTGGCGGGCTGCCCGGTCGCCGGGTCCGTGCGGAAACGCGAATTGGAAGCGCAAGCCTTGAGCGCATCCATCTGCGCGGCCTGTGCCTTGTCGGTCGGGTCGAGATCGAGCGAGACGGTCATCATGATCACGTTCGCGGCCTTGGCGTTCGTGCAGAGCGTCGCCATCTGCTCGCTCATCGCCTTGGTATAGTTGTCATTGGAGAAACCCGTCTTCGACACGTTGCT
The DNA here is from genome assembly GCA_051959385.1 of Rhizobiaceae bacterium. GTDB lineage: Bacteria > Pseudomonadota > Alphaproteobacteria > Rhizobiales > Rhizobiaceae > Mesorhizobium_L. Next base: position 1,757 of record JBQCFH010000200.1, read on the forward strand.
GTCCGTGTTCATGAACAGACGGGTCGTCGAACCGCCATTGTAGTTCTTGCCGGTGTAACCGTAGTCGGCATAGATCGACTTGTTGCCGGCGAGGTCGTTGTAACCGAGCGATTGCGGCGTGTAGTAGGTGTTGGCGCCGTCGGTGAGGACAATCACCACCTTGTCGTTGCCGCGCTGCGACTCGGGCCGCCCCTCCGTAAAGGGTGCCCCGCTCGATACGACTCGCCATCCCCACGCCATACCGGAGACCACATTGGTGCCGCCGTTCGGTTGCATCGCGTCGATGGCGTTGGTGATGGTTGTCATGCCGGTGGTGTTGCTGACATCGGTCAGCGGCGTGATCGGCTGGGTGGTGCAGCTTGCGTTTGGGCCGCCGGAGCCGGTTGCTGCTGCTGTTCCGTTCGGAGCAGGCGTGTAATATTTGGGCATGTAGGCCTGCCGCTGCGCGTCGGTTCCGGTCGAGTTGTCGCTCCACCAGTTGCCCATCGCACGGCGGTTGCTGCTGTCGCGATTGTCGGTCTCGTCCGGCGCGAACATCGGCACGAACAGCGTCGCCGGATTGGACGTGTCAGGGGCCGCGTCCGTCACGTCATAAGGGCTCGGCCGCTGCTCTACGCATCCCGCCCAGGAGACATAGCCCGTCGTCCCATAGACCGGCGTATTGGTGCATTTCCTGTTCTTGCCGGTTCCCGTGCAGGTCTGGACGGTACCCGTCTGGATTGTGCGCTGCAGATCGTTGTAGAGCGTGAAGCGGGTGACCTTCTGGTTTTCCTGCGCGCCCCAGTTCGATCCCTTTTTGTAATAGATGCCGCCGATCAGATCGACCCGTTTGTTGGGATCCACGGCCTTCATCGTCGCCCAGTCGAAATTCTCGTGGTGGATCGGAGAAATGCCGTCCGTGTCCATCCAGGTGGCATTCGCGTTTTGTGACCCGACGTTCACCGAGGCGGCGAACGGAACGAGGCCGAACTGCACCGGCTTGTCGACCTGTTTCACCTGGGCCGCGCTGGCGACCAGCGTCGAGATCAGTTCCTTTGACGCAGACTTCAACAAATCGATTTTTGCCTGGCCGGAGCCTTTGCCGATCTCCGCCATCGAGCCGGAATTGTCGAGCACCAGCGCTACTTCAAGCGTGTCCTTCAGCCGCACTTCGGTTTTTGCGTTGAAATTGAAACTCGAAGTGAAAGAGTTCGGATCATTGCCAAGCAACGCCACGAACGTCGGATAAAAATATGGATGATAGTTCAGTGTCGCCGATAGGCCGAGCGTTCCGCCGCCGCCTTCGCTCGGATCCGGCAAAGTCAGCGTCAACGTGGTCTCGTTGGGGCTGACCGGTCCGAGATTGGCTTCGAAGAACGAGGCGGCGTATCTGTTCAGCGTCGCCGTATCCGCGCCTTCGAGATAGCGGTGGGCGGTCGCGACTGCCGCCGCGTCGAGCGCGTTCTGCGTATATTGGTACTGCCGGTTCATCTCGGCATAGTCCACGCCAACGGCGACGGCGCCCATCAGCGGCGCCATTATGAGAGCTGTTATCATCGCGTAGTTGCCGCGCCGATCGGTGAGAAACTTGCGCAACATGGTCGTTTCGCCTCGTCAGGAGGGGAATTCGCGCGCCCAAAATGTCAGAAATAGAATAATTTCCCGTATAGCGGGTGTTAACAGAACCTGAAGATCGGTTTACCGCCCGTTTACCTTTCCGGCGATTGTCCGCCGACCGGCTCTTCCCGCGCCCCGATCCCCGGATCGGGAAGCGCTGTTCAAGGCAGGTGACATGGCCGGGAGCTTCGGCTAATTCCGGTGGTCCCGCGACGGGCCGAACCGAAATCCGCTGCCTTCCTCGATTGGAGATGCCTTGCCGACACCGCTTGCGATGATCGATACGCTGGATGCGCTTACCGGCAGGTACAAGGCGATCCTGAGCGATGTCTGGGGCGTGGTCCACAACGGCGTGCGCTCTTCGCCCGAAGCCTGCGCGGCGCTTGCCCGGGCCCGCGCCGAAGGCCTGGCCGTGGTGCTCATAACCAACGCGCCGCGCCCCCGCGATGACGTGGAGGAGCAGCTCCGCTCGCTGGATGTCCCGCGTGACGCCTATGATGAACTGATCACCTCCGGCGACGTCACGCGCGATTTGATCGCGGCCGGTCCGCGCCGCATCTTCCATGTCGGATCGGAGCGCGAACTGACCATCTACGAGGGGCTCGACGTGGAGTTTGCCGACGAGTTCGAGGCCGATGCGGTGGTCTGCACGGGGCTCTTCGACGACCGCACCGAAACGCCGGACGACTATACGGAGATGCTGAGGCGCTTCCGCTCGCGCGATCTGCCCTTCATCTGCGCCAATCCGGACATCGTCGTCGAACGCGGCGACACGCTTGCCTGGTGCGCCGGCGCGCTTGCCCGCGACTACGCCAGGCTCGGCGGGCGCACGCTGATCGCCGGCAAGCCGCACCGCCCGATCTACGAGGCGGCGCTGAAGGCGGCCGGTATTACATTGGGCGAGACCCCGGACCGGTCGCAGGTTCTGGCGATCGGCGACGGCGTGATGACGGACGTGAAAGGCGCCGAGCAGGCCGGCATCGACGTGCTCTACGTTTCGGCCGGCATCCACGCGCGCGAATACGGGGACACGCACGAGCCGGATGTCGCCCGCCTAGCCGCCTTTCTCGACAAGCATGGCTATCATCCCGTAGCCGCCATCCCGCGGCTTCGCTGAGCGCTCGATTCGAACCGAAGCCCGCATGAGCAAGGCCGCCGAAATCCTCCGCGTCTCCGATCCGCAGCACCTTCCGGCAGCTCTGCGCGGCAGCGTGGCGGCGATCGGCAATTTCGACGGCGTGCACAGGGGACACCAGGCCGTGCTCGAACGCGCGCTCGGCGAGGCAAATACGTCCGGCCGCCCGGCCATCGTGCTGACCTTCGAGCCGCACCCCAGAAGCGTCATCCGGCCCGATATCCCGCTATTCCGGCTGACGCCCGCGCCGGTCAAGGCGCGCATCCTTGGCGCGCTCGGTTTCGACGCCGTCGTCGAAACCCCGTTCACGCCCGCCTTCGCGGCACAATCGGCGGAGGAATTCGTCGGCCGGATCCTCGACCGGGACCTCGGTGTCGGCCATGTCGTGACCGGCGTCGATTTCCACTTCGGCAAGGATCGTCAGGGCGGCCCGGCCTACCTCATCGATGCCGGCAAGCGGCATGGCTTCGGCGTTACCCTCGTCGATGCCTTCCGCGACGAAGGCGCGGAGGTCGTCTCCTCGAGCCGCATACGGACATTGCTTTCGAAAGGCGATGTCTCGGGGGCGGCCGGCCTGCTCGGCTACCGCTATACGGTGGAGGCCGAGGTCTCCGGCGGCAGAAAACTTGGCCGCACGCTCGGCTACCCGACCGCCAACATGGCGCTTTCCGCTGAAATGGAACTGGCGCATGGCATCTATGCGGTGAAGTTCCGCCGGGCCGACGGAACGCTTTACGACGGCGTGGCAAGCTTCGGACGGCGGCCGACCGTGGAGGCCGACGGCGCGGCGCTGCTGGAGACCTTCCTCTTCGATTTTGCCGGCGACCTTTACGGCGAGACCTGCCGCGTGAGCTTTTTTT
>JBQCFH010000201.1:0-5999 GCA_051959385.1 Rhizobiaceae bacterium
GATCAAATGCTCGAGGTTGTGACCGTCGATCGGGCCGATATGGTAGAAGCCGAGCTCCTCGAAGAGCGTGCCGCCGGTGACGTAGCCGCGCGCATGCTCGACGGCGCGGGCCACGGCGCTTTCGGCGCGCTTGCCGAAATATGAGGTCAGCTTCTTGCCGATGTCGCGGATGTTGAGGTAGGCGCGGCCGGAGGCGAGGCGCGCCAGATAGGCGCTCATGGCGCCTTCCGGCCGGGCGATCGACATGTCGTTGTCGTTGAGGATGACGATCAGCCGGGCGTCGAGCGCGCCGGCATTGTTCATCGCCTCATAGGCCATGCCGGCCGACATGGCGCCGTCGCCGATGACCGCGACGACGTTGTTCCTGCCGCCCTTCAGGTCGCGCCCGACCGCCATGCCGAGACCGGCGGAGATCGAGGTCGAGGAATGCGCCGCGCCGAAGGGGTCGTATTCGCTCTCGGCGCGCCTGGTGAAACCGGAGAGGCCGCCCTCCTGGCGCAGCGTGCGTATGCGGTCGCGGCGGCCGGTCAGGATCTTGTGCGGGTAGGCCTGATGGCCGACGTCCCAGATCAGCCGGTCCTGGGGTGTGTTGAAAACATAGTGGATGGCAACCGTCAGTTCGACCACGCCCAGGCCCGCGCCGAGATGGCCGCCGGTCTGCGATACGGCGTCGATCAGCTCGGCGCGCAACTCGTCGGCAAGCTGCGGCAGCTTGCTTTCCGGCAGCTTGCGCAGGTCGGCGGGTATGCGGACCGTATCGAGAAGCGGCGTCGCGGGAGGGGATTTCATGTTTTCAATCACGGAACCGGCGCATGGACAGCACGGAGATAGGCGCTGCGCATTCGAATGTAAATGCGAGGGTCACAGGGCGCCAATATGTGTCAGCCTTGAGGCAGAGGAATGAATTCCTCCTCGTCGCCCGGCACGATGTCGAACCTGCCGGTCCGCCATTCCTCCTTGGCCTGCTCGATGCGCTCCTTGGAGGAGGAGACGAAATTCCACCAGATATAACGTCGCGAACCGAGCGAGGCGCCGCCGAAGAGCATGAAATGGGCGCCCCTCTCCGAGCCGACCACGATCTCGTCGCCGGCGCGCAGGACGAGCAGCCGGTCGGAGGAGAAGCGGTCGCCGGCGATCTCGACCTCGCCGTCCAGGGTGTAGATCGCCCGCTCCTCCGCAGTGGCCGGAATCTGGAAGCGGCCGCCGGCTTCGAGCCGAACGTCGGCATAGAGCGTCTCAGAGGCTGTCCGCACGGGTGACCTTGCGCCGTGCAGATCGCCGATGACGACCCGGAATGCCGCACCGTCTTCGCGGCCCTCCGGCAGTTCGGCACGGCCGGTATTGTCGAAATGCGGCGCAACCTCCTCGCCGCCGTCCGGCAGCGCCAGCCAGGTCTGCAGGCCGGAAAGCGACAGCGGGCCGCCGCGCAGTTCCTCCGGCGAGCGCTCGGAGTGGACGATGCCGCGGCCCGCCGTCATCAAGTTTACGTCGCCCGGTTCGATCACCATCTCGGTACCGAGCGAATCGCGGTGGCGGATTTTCCCGTCGAAGAGATAGGTGACGGTCGACAAGCCGATATGCGGATGCGGCCGCACGTCCACCGCCTGGCCGGGGCGCAGGATCGCCGGCCCCATGCGGTCGAAGAAGATGAACGGCCCGACCAGCCGCCGTTTTGCAGAGGGCAGCGCCCGACGGACCTCGAAGCCGCCTATGTCGTGCGCGCGCGGGACGATCATCGTCTCGATGGCATCGCAGGCAAAGGCGTCACCGGGGACGGGATCGGGTCCGGGGAAGAAACTCATAGACGCACATCCTTCGTCAGGGCCAGGTAACTATGCCGACATCATAGCGCGACAGGTGGCGGTCGTATGTCACGAAACGCACGTCCTCGATGATCGCCTGCGCCAGCATCAGCCGATCGAACGGGTCGGCGTGCAGGGGTGGCAACCGCTCGACGAGCGCAGCTTGGGCAGGCGTCACATCTATCAGTTCAAAACCGGCCATCTCGAAATGCCCGATCGCTTCATGCCCGGAGAAAGGCGGACTATCGGGACGGCGGAGGCGGTGCTTTATGGCAATTTCCCAAACGGCGACCGCCGAAACGGCAACGGCATTCTCCCCGCTGTCTATCAAATCCAGGATATGTGAGGGAACCCGTCCAGGCTCGGTAAGCGTCCAGATCGCGACATGTGTATCGAGAAGCAGCCTCACTTTTTCTCGCCGAGGAACATGGCCTCAATCTCGGCGTCCATGGCTTGGAAAGCCTCAAAATCGATGGGCGGATATTTGCCGGCAAGCAGCCCCAGCCGACGCTTCTTCGGTGGCCAAGGGGAACCAGCTTCGCCGCCGGCTTGACGTTGCGAGCGATGATGATTTCCTTTTCGGCCCCGCTTTCCACCGCCTCCACAAGCTTGGAGAGCGACGTCTTCGCCTCCAGCATGTTGACCATTGCCATGGCACGCTCCTTAGCCAGACTTAGCTAAGGATAGGGCAAGCGCGGGGCACGATTAAGCCTCGGCACGGGAAAGGCCAGCCCGCTCCATCCGGCAGTTCCGCCCAACGCTCGATCGGGGCGCCGAAATTTGCGCACGATGTGTAGGAAGGAAGCTTGGTTGAACGTCCTTCGGGTCTACACGGCGAAAGGAGAGTGCCATGAGCTACGTCGACGGCTTCGTTCTCGCAGTGCCGACCGAAAAGCTGGAAGCCTACAAGAAGCTGGCCCGCAAGGCGGGCGAAGTGTGGATGGAGCACGGAGCAACCGCCTATGTCGAGACGGTGGGCGACGACGTGCCCTATGGCGAACTGACGTCGTTCCCGCGCGCCGTTCAGGCGAAGGAAGACGAGGTCGTGATCTTTGCCTGGGTCGTCTACCCGTCCCGGGCCAAGCGCGACGAGGTGATGGCGAAAGTCATGGCGGATCCACGCCTCGAAGGCAGCATGAAGGAAGCGCCGTTCGACGGCAAGCGCATGATCTTCGGCGGCTTCGTGCCGTTCGTGGAGCTATAGGATGCGGCGACTGGCGGAGATCGGTTCCCGTCCAGCCGCTCCTTCCAGTTCGTTCAGGTTTGCAGTTCCAGAGGACCGCCCGTGGCCGTTGATCGGGAGCGCTATTCGCTGGAGGGATTTTCCGAACCTGGCTTGGCGATGCGAAGTACCGCTCCGTCGTTTCTCGTCACTTCTATGATCGTTTCGAGACGTACCAGCCTGCGATCAACGCTCCGCAATTCGACGCCAATAGCACCAACATCCTTCGTAAGGCCCTCGACCTTCTCCGTCAGACTCATGACCGTTCTCAAGCCGGTCATGATGTCGCCAAGAGCGCTCATTCTGAACGTTCCCGCCTAAGCTGGCGCAAGGTCTCGGCCACGTTCTCCCTGGCGCGGTCCACAGCGACAGAGGCCCTCTCGGCACTCTCGCGGAAGGCGCGGGCCAAATCGGCCAACTGCTCCAGTTCCTGTATCTCGTCGGGGTTGTATGCGTCCACGGAACGGCGCACGAACTCGCCGACGGAAATTTTTGCCTGCCGCGCCTTGTCTTCCAGCCGCGCCTTTTCCGAAGGAGTCATCAATGTGATGACCCGCTCGCTAACGGCTTCGCGGACCGCTTCCATGATCGCGCCTCCTGTCATGTTCAGGACATGTACATAGGATTTTCCGGCGCGCGGCGCAACTATTCCCTTCCGTCCAGCGGCTCAGTGCCGCCTTCCCTAAAATTCCCAAGGAGAAATCAGGTCCAGTCCCGTGGTCGCGAAATCCTTCACGTTCCGGGTCGCGAGCCGGCCGCCGTTCACCCGCGTGATCGCGGCAATCATGCCGTCTGCTGTCGACATCGGCCGGCCGTGCCGTTTGGCGGCGCCCATGATTTCGCCGTAAGCCAAGGCGGCCTCCTCCGTCAGCCCGAAAATACGGCCGGCAAAGCGCCTCCGCCATTCGGAAAGGCCGTGCTCCAGGCGAATGGCGCGTTCATCCGGTCTGATCTTCTGAATTCCGAAGCCGATCTCGGCAATGGTTACTGTGGGTAGCGCAAGTTCGGCATCGTACCGGATGAGCCATGCGAGCACGGTCTCGTTCGGCGAATTCCTCAACGTCTCGGAAACAACGTTGGTATCCAGGAAAATCAAAGATCGATGCCTTCGTGCGGTCGCCGGTTTTCCCGAATGACCGCGTCGAGGTCGATGTCCGTACCGCTCTCGGCCGCCAGACGCCGATAGAAGCGTGACGCAGGCTCGCGTCCCGCTTCCCGCGTCTCGTACAGTTCGAGCGCACGTTCGACGATATCGGCGATCGACCGGTTTTCACGCCGCGAGAGGCGGTGGGCAAGATCGCGCGCCCTGGCGCTGCGTACGGACAGTTGCGGTTCAGGCATTTCGAGCTCCTTGAACCGGAATATAAACCTGCGCCTGCTTGCAATCAAGATGGCTGCTGATGGCAAGCACGCACCGTCTATTCCCTTCCGTCCAGCGGCTCCGTGCCCACGGGCATGCCGTCGCGGGAAAGGCGAATCTTTTCAACCTTGTCCTCGGCGGCCTTCAACAACGCGTCGCAGTGCTTCTTCAGCGCCTCGCCGCGCTCGTAGATGCTGATCGACTTTTCGAGCGGAACATCGCCGCGCTCGAGATTCTCGACGATCTCCTCGAGCGCCGCGAGCGCCTGCTCGAAGCTCATCGCCTTGATATCGTCGTTGGAGGAGGGTTCCGGCATCGCTCAGCCTTCCATCAGGCGCTTGACATGGGCGGCGGTGGAGAAGGCCAGCCCCTGCAGGTCGTAGCCGCCCTCGAGCAGGCTGACAAGACGGTTGGAGGCCGAACGGCCGGCCTGCTCCAGGAGCTTGCCCGTCGCCCAGTCGAAATCGTCCTCGGTCAAGTTGATTTCCGCCAGCGGGTCGCGATGGTGCGCGTCGAAGCCGGCCGAGACGATGACGAGTTCCGGCCGGAAGGCCTCCACCGCCGGCAGGACGCGGGAGGTAAAAGCCTCGCGGAATGAATCGCTTCCGCTGTCGGGCGAAAGCGGCGCATTGACGATATTGCCGGCCCCGGTCTCGCTCAGCGCGCCGGTGCCCGGATAGAGCGGCATCTGGTGCGTGGAGGCGTAGAGCACGCTCGGATCGGACCAGAAAATGTCCTGCGTGCCGTTGCCGTGATGGACGTCGAAATCGACGATCGCCACGCGTTCGGCCCCATGCTTCCTCTGCGCGTGCCGGGCCGCGATGGCGGCATTGTTGAACAGGCAGAAACCCATGGCGCGAGCGCGCTCTGCATGATGACCGGGCGGACGCGCCGCGACGAAGACGTTGTCGGCACGCGCCTCGAACACATCGTCGACCGCGGCCGTCGCCGCGCCGATCGCCCTCAGCACCGCCTCCCAGCTCTTCGGGCTGGCGGATGTGTCGGCATCGATGCGGGCGATGCCGGTCTCAGGGATAGCGCCCCTGACGCGTGCGACGAAAGCCTCCGGGTGGGCATAGAGGATCGTCGCTTCCTCGCCCATCGGCGCCTCGACCCGGTCGAGCCCGGCGAAGGCGCTATCCTCGAGCACGCGGGCGATGGCGCGCAGCCGGTCCGGCCGCTCGGGATGTCCCGGCGGCGTGACATGCTCAAGGAAGATCGGATGCGTGTAGAGCCGCGTGGTCATCGTCGGAACATAGGGTTTGAGCAAGGCGCCGTCCATGCGCCAGGCGCCGCGGGCGATGCGTCGAAGGCAGCACCCTGCACGAAAAACAATTCTGTTTCAGCCACGACGACCATAGTACTGCTCTCTCGACCGAGGATGGCAAGCCGCCCTTCGGGAGGAATGCAAAACAGCAGAATCGAACAGGGCGCGCGACGGCGTGAAAACGCCGCAGTGGCGCGTGCGTGCCAAAACAGCCGCATGGAGGATAGGGGATGAACGATTTCTTTTTGAGCCAGGAGCAGCATCAGATTCGCGATACCGTGCGAAAGTTCGTCGAGAACGAACTGATACCGCTGGAGCCGAGGCTCATCCGGCGCGAAACGGAGGGCG
>JBQCFH010000202.1:0-4806 GCA_051959385.1 Rhizobiaceae bacterium
GCGCTCGGGACCGATACGAAGGCCCTGGTTTCCGAAAGCGCCGACCTCATCTATCACTGGCTCGTCGTGCTGGCGCTGGCCAACGTCCCGCTATCGGACGTGCTTTCCGAGCTCGAACGGCGGACCGGCCAGTCCGGCATCCGGGAAAAGGCCTCCCGCAAGGGCTAGAGTCGGGGGCAAGTTGGAGCGACAGTTCATGGATCAACTTGCCCCGAACGAGAGATATTCGCCCTACCGCGTCTTTTCGGCGGAGGAATGGGCGGCATTCCGCGACGACACGCCTCTGACGCTCAGCGAGGACGAGATAAGACGGCTGCGCTCACTCAACGACCCGGTCGATTTCGAGGAGGTAAAGCGCGTCTATCTCTCCATGTCGCGGCTGCTTTCGGCCCATGTAGAGGCAAGCCAGCTCCTGTTTCGCCAGCGCAAGATCTTCTTCGGCGCCGACGATGCGGTGAAGACGCCTTTCATCATCGGCATCGCGGGTTCGGTGGCGGTGGGCAAATCGACGACGGCGCGCGTATTGAAGGAGCTTCTGGCGCGCTGGCCATCGAGCCCGAAAGTCGACCTCGTCACCACCGATGGTTTCCTGCTGCCCAACGAGGTCCTGCGCCGCGAAAACCTCATGGAGCGCAAGGGCTTCCCGGAGAGCTACGACATCGGCGCGCTGCTGCGTTTCCTTTCGGCGATAAAGGCCGGCATGCGCGACGTGCGCGCGCCGCTCTATTCGCACCTCACCTATGACGTGCTGCCCGGCGAGTTCGTCACCATCGACCGCCCGGACATATTGATCTTCGAGGGGATTAACGTGCTGCAGACGCGCGACCTGCCGAGCGACGGCAAGGCCGTTCCGTTCGTCTCCGACTTCTTCGACTTCTCGGTCTATATCGATGCGGACGAGAAGCTGATCCACAAATGGTACATCGACCGCTTCATGCGCCTGCGCGAGACGGCGTTCCGCAAACCGGAGAACTTCTTTCATCGCTATTCGCAATTGTCCGAAGACGCGGCCAAGGCGATCGCCGAGGGTCTGTGGGCCAATATCAACCTGAAGAACCTGCGCGAGAACATCCTGCCGACGCGGCCCCGCGCCGACCTCATCCTGCGCAAGGGCGCCAATCACCTGGTCGAGGAAGTGGCGCTGAGGAAACTGTAGGAATAGGCACGATTGGGTCGTCGGGGTAACCGCATGACCCCGCTTCGTCGCGCTACGCGCGCCACCTCTCCTCCACCTCGTGGGGCAGAGGAAAGGCGCCAAGCTCGCGGCCGCGTTGTCGACGGGGGAGGTGGTCAGCGAAGCTGATCGGAGTGGGGTCGAACTTCATTACGCGATTGCCCCGCCCATGTGGGGAGAAGGGCGGCGAGCTTGGCGCTCTCCTCCCCCTCGACGGGGGAGGTGCCGCCGAAGGCGGCGGAGGGGGTGAATATCAGGGCAAGACGCCACTACTGTGCGTTCACCAGCGCCGCGATGATGCCGGACGTGATGCCGACCAGAAGATACTGGTTGTCGACGCGCACCCAATGCTGGCCGCGCGGCGGACGGCGCAGATGATAGCGGCCGTAGTCCCTGATCACGACATAATGCTGGCCATGCGGCAGACGGTGGCCGCGCTGCCAGCGGACCTTCTTTACGATGACCTTCTTCTTCACGACATGCGTGGAGCGATGGTCCCTGTGATGGAAATCCCGCGGCTGGGCGAAGGCTGCCGGCGCGGCAAGGAGCGAAAGCGCCACGGTGGCGAGGACAAGGCGTTGCATGGGAGGTCCTTTCGTTGCGGACGCCCTCTCCTAGCCCGTGCGCGTTGAACGCCACATGAACGGCCGCATTAAATAAAAGTAATCTGTCCAGTGGCTTAGCTGGACCCGAAACACGGCGCCGATCCAGCTCAAACCTCGATCTTGACTTTAATCAATCGATTGATTAAATCTCGCCCCATGAGCGACAAGCCGACCGCAGCATCCGCCGAGCAGACGCGCCAGGCCCTGATCCGCGCCGGGCTCAGGCTCTTCGGCGAGAACGGTTTCGACGGAACCTCGACGCGCGAACTCGCCGCCGCCGCCCATGCCAATATCGGCTCGATTGCCTACCATTTCGGCTCGAAGGAAGGCCTGCGCGCCGCCTGCGCTGGCTTCATCGTCGAGACCATAAAGGGCATGGCGAGCCAGGCGCTCGCGTCGGCGGGGCCTGCCGTCATGGGCGCCGCGGCCGCGCGCGAGCAGCTCGACGCCGCGGTCGAGCGCATGGTCGCCTTCGTCGTCGCCAGCCCTGAGGCCGGAGTTATCGTCCAGTTCGTGCTGCGCGAACTGGCCCATCCCACCGCTGCCCTCGACCTCATCTATGAAGGCGTCTTCGAGCCGACGCACCGAAGGCTCTGCCAGATCTGGGCGGCAGCGACCGGCGAGGACGCCGAGAGCGAGCGCACCAGGATCACCGTGTTCACCATCATCGGCCAGGTCATCTATTTCCGCATCGGCCGCACGGCAGTGATGCGGCGCATGGGGTGGAGCGACATCGGCCCGAACGAGGCGTCTGCCATCGCCGAGGTTGCGACCAGCAATTTGGACGCGATCCTGAATGCCCGGAAAGGCGCAAGACCATGAGCATGCTGTGCGCCCTTCCCCTCGCGGCGTCGTTTTTTTCGGTCTGCGCCGCGCCGGCGCCGCTGGCCGTCGGATATGTCGAGGGCGAATATGCGCTTCTCGCGCCCATCGAAACGGCCGAAGTCGACAGCGTCTCGGTGGAGCGCGGCGAAAGGGTAGCGGCGGGCGCGGCGGTCGCCGTGCTGGAAGACAGCGACGCGAAGATCGCCGTTGCCGAGGCCGAAGCCGCGCTGGCGCAAGCCCAGGCCCAGCTTGCGAATTTGAAGGTCGGCAAGCGGTCGGAAGAAATCGCCGTGCTCGAGGCGGCCGTCGACATGGCCAAGGCGGGAGAGGCGGACGCGCAACGCAAGGCCGACAGGCTGCGCGATCTCTACGCCAAGGGAACGGCGACGCAAGCCGATTTTGACACGGCGCGCACGACCCTTGAAACGGCCGTCGCCGAGGTCGAGCAGGCCAAGGCCAATCTGGCCGTCGGCAAGCTCCCTGCCCGGCCGGACGAGATCAACGCCGCCGAGAGCGCGGTCAAGCAGGCGCGCGCATCGCTCGACCAGGCGCGCTGGCGGCTGGGAGAGCGGGTGATCAAGGCGCCGGCGGCGGGCCGGATCAGCGACATCATCCGCAATCCGGGCGATGTCGCGGGACCGCAGGCGCCGGTCGTCTCCATGCTTCCGGACGGGGCGGTGAAGCTGACGCTCTATCTGCCGGAGCCGGCGCTTTCCTCGGTCAAGGTGGGCACGATGCTCGACGTGCACTGCGACGGCTGCAAGCCCGGCCTGAAGGCGCGCGTCAGCTACGTGTCTCCCGATCCGGAATTCACGCCGCCGGTCATCTATTCGCTCGAGACCAGGCAGAAGCTCGTCTACCTGATCGAGGCGAAGCCGGTCGGCGAGGCGACGCGCTTGCAGCCGGGGCAGATCGTGGATGTCCGGGCGGCAGTCGGCAATCGGCAATAGGCAATCGGCATGAGTACATCGGCTCGGATTCTATCGATCGGCGAAGTACGGATTCCTTTATCCGATTGCCGACTGCCGACTGCCGATTGCCCGTCTACTATTCTCGAAGCGGGCGACGACCGATGAACGCCATCGACGTCCACGATCTCGTTAAGCGCTTCGGCGCCAAGACCGTTGTCGACCATGTCTCGATGAAGGTCGCGGAGGGCGAGATCGTCGGCTTCCTTGGCCCGAACGGCTCCGGCAAGACTACCACGATCCGCATCATGTGCGGGCTGCTGACGCCCGACGAGGGCGGCGGGCAGGTGCTCGGCTACGACCTCGCCACCGAGAGCCTGAAGATCAAGAACGAAGTCGGCTACATGACGCAGCGCTTCTCCTTCTATGAGGACCTGACGATCGCGGAAAACCTCGCCTTCGTGGCGCGGCTCTACCGGCTGAAGCCGGTCGAGGAGCATGTCGCGCGCACGCTCGACGACCTCGGCCTGACCAGCCGCAGGAACCAGCTCGCCGGCACGCTTTCGGGCGGCTGGAAGCAGCGCCTCGCGCTCGCCGCCTGCATCATGCATTCGCCGAAGCTGCTGCTTCTCGACGAGCCGACGGCGGGCGTCGATCCGAAAGCGCGGCGCGAGTTCTGGGACGAGATCCACCGCCTCGCCAATGGCGGGCGGACCGTGCTTGTCTCCACCCATTACATGGACGAGGCGGAGCGCTGCCATCGCATCAGCTACATCTCCTATGGCCGTATGCTCGCCTCCGGCACGGTGGACGAAGTGGTGCGCGACGCGGGGCTGACGACCTTCGTCATCCGCGGGCCGCGCCTCGATCGCATCGAGGAAGAGCTCACGGGCAAGCCCGGCATCGACCAGGTGGCGCCGTTCGGCGCAACGCTGCATGTCGTCGGCGCCGACCGGGCGGCGATGGAGAAGACGCTCGGTTCGCTGGGGAAGGAGCGCGATATCACTATCGAGCCGGGTGAAACGAGCCTCGAGGACGTGTTCATCCAGTTCATGGGCAAGGCGAAGGACAATATGGGATGAGGAGCGGTTCGCGTAGCGAACGAAAAGTCCCAAATTGGGCTTTTCGAGCGACGAATGCCCGAGGCCATAGCCGAGGGCCGGGTGATGAAGCGCGCGCCACCCTCCCCCTTGTGGGGAGGGTCGCCGAGGAGGCCTTGCGGAGCAAGGCTTTCGAGGCGGGGTGGGGGTCATTGTCTGAGGGCTACGACCAAGTAACACCCCCACCCCGTCTT
>JBQCFH010000203.1:0-4403 GCA_051959385.1 Rhizobiaceae bacterium
GGGCATTGCGACAGGCTACATCGCCACGCGCCCCGACGCCTGGAAGACGCCGGAGATGGAAGCCTACGTCAAGGATTTCCCCCCGGCGGCGGTCGCGCGCGACCAGTTGAAGGACGCCAAGGCGGAACTGTCGACGCATGATAACCAGCGCGTCACCAAGACCCTTGACGACGCATTGCAGGCGATCCTGACCAGCGACGTGAAGCCGCAAACGGCCCTCGACCAGGCGCAGCAGCAGGCGACCGCCATCCTTCGCCGCTATCAGGAATAAGCGCCGGAGGGCCGCCGGCCAGCCGGCGGCCCTCCCTCCAGGTACAAGGTGTTCTTATCGAGGTAAAATGGCGACGAGGGCAGCACGCCGGCTGAACATCCATATCCAGGGCTGGCTGTTGGTGCTGCCGGCGGTGGTGCTCCTTGCCGCCTTCACCCATGTGCCGGTGGTCGAGACCTTCATCGGCAGCGTTTTCTCGACGCCGCGCGCCGGCCACCCGGCGCATTTCATCGGCATCCAGCGCTATGGCGACATGGCGGCCGACCCGATCTTCTGGCAGGCGCTGACCAACAATCTTCTCTACGCGTTGATCACCGTCCCCGTGTCGATCGGCCTGGCGCTGGCCATGGCGATATGGGTCAGCGGCCGCATCCCCGGCCGCGCCCTGCTAAGGCTCGCCTTCTTCATGCCCACCATCCTGCCGATGATCGCCGCCGCCAATATCTGGCTGTTCTTCTACACGCCCGGCTACGGGCTTCTGGACCAGATCGCCCGGCTCTTCGGCCTCGGCAGCACGAATTGGCTGGGCGATACGTCGACCGCCCTGCCGGCGTTGATGGCGGTGACGATCTGGAAGGAATCCGGCTTCTTCATGATCTTCTTCCTCGCGGCGCTCCAGCAGGTGCCGCCGGATCTCTATGAGGCCGCGCGCATGGAAAACGCCACCCGTTGGCAGGTCTTCGCCCGCATCACCTGGCCGCTTGTCATGCCGACGACCCTGTTCGTGGCGATCAATGCGCTGATCAACGCGTTCCGCATCGTCGACCAGGTGATCGCGATGACCGGCGGCGGCCCCAACAACGCCACGTCGCTGCTTCTGTTCTACATCTATCAGGTGGCGTTCAGCTTCTGGGACACCGGCTATGCCGCGGCCCTTTCGACCGTGCTCCTGATCGTGCTCGCCGTCGTCGCGCTCGGTCAGTTCTTCCTGCTCGACCGCCGCATCCATTACCGGTAGAAGCCGTGGCGATGCCGGAAAATGTGCGCAAATCCGCGGTCATCACAGGCGGTTGGCTTCTCGGCCTAATCTGGGCGCTACCCATTCTCTACGCCCTGTGGGCGGCCTTCCATCCCTCGGCCTACACCACGAATTTCGATCTGACGGCGCCGCTGACGCTGCACAATTTCGCCCGCGCATGGGTCGCCGCCCCCTTCGCACGCTATTTCCTCAATACGGTCATCCTGGTGATCGGCATCATGCTGGCGCAGTTCGTCATCTGCACGCTTGCAGCCTTCGCGCTTGCCCGCTGGCCGTTCCGCGGCAGCGGCATCCTCTTCGCGCTGATCCTCGTCCAGCTGATGGTGACGCCGGACGTGCTGATCGTCGAAAACTACCAGACGCTGCACATGCTCGGCCTGATCGACACATTGACCGGCATCGGCATTCCCTACGTGGCTTCGGCCTTCGGCATCTTTCTGCTGCGGCAGGCCTTCAAGACGATCCCCAAGGAGCTCGACGACGCGGCGAGGATCGAGGGCGCCACCACGCTGCAGACGATCCTGCGCGTCTACCTGCCGCTCGCCCGCCCCGTCTATGTCGCCTACGGCCTTGTCTCCATCAGCTATCACTGGAACAACTTCCTGTGGCCGCTGATCGTCACCAATTCGGTGTCGGCGCGTCCGCTCACGGTCGGCCTGCAGGTCTTCGCTTCGGTCGATCAGGGGATCGACTGGTCGGTGATCTGCGCCGCCGCGCTGATGACCTCGGCGCCCCTGATGATCCTCTTCCTCGTCTTCCAGCGCGCGTTCATCCAGAGCTTCCTGCGGGCCGGAATTCGCTGAGCGGGCAGCGCCGCATCGAGGCGATCGATTTCTGGATCATCAAGGTCGCAAGCGGGATGGCTGCTTCGATCGGGATGCCGCTCGACATAATCCGGCTCACGCTGCTTGCCGGTATGAGGGCCACGGCGTGCTTGGATGGACCCACACGCCAATCCGCTCGGATTCGCTTCACCGACGGCAGGAACATTCCGCTGCTGAAACAGTTCGCCGCGGTAGTTCCATCCAAGGGGAAAGCCTGACATGACGCTTCGCGAGCTATTGAAGCAGGTCAAGGACTTGCCGCCTGATACGCTGGTGTGCACGGCCGAAATCGACGAAGCCTTTGGCGTAAATCCTGCCACCGTCGAGATCGTAGACGACGCCCGGATAGGCAGCAGGAAACCCGACGGCACCGAAGCGGTGCAACTCGATGGCGGGACCGACAAGGTGGTCGTCATCCGCTGGTGATCGCCCAAGCGGAATCCAACGAGCGACGCTGCCGCGGCCTCGAGGCGGGACGACGAACGGCAACTCAGCCCTTGCCGCGGTGCGGATCCTTCCCCGCTGCCTGGCTGCTCTTCCTTGGCTGGTTTTCGCGCTTGTCCTGATTGCCGGCGCGGTTGCCGCCGCGGGTTCCTTGCGAGGTCTTCGCATTCTTGCCATCGGTGCGGTTCGTGGCCATGGCTATCCTCCTGGGCAGCGGGGAAATCCGCTCATCGGCGCCTGGTCGTGTCGTGCGAAGCCCCCCGCCTCGAGCGCCTTGACTACAACCGCCTGGCCTCCCGGCTGTTCCGGAGCGCCCTATCGGCGCGCAATGGCCCCGCCGCGAAATGGCGTTCGAACTCGGCCCGTAATTCGTCCTCCCGGTGAAGATAGCGTGGCGAAAGATGCATCTGGTGAGCGACCGCCACATTTGCCCGCCGCGCGATCTCGCCTGCCTGGGCCGCCGTCAGGTGCTTCTTGGCGGCCGCGAGTTCCCGATCCTCCTCGAGGAACCCTCCTTCGATGAACAGGTGATCGGCTCCTCCCGCCAGATCGCAAGCCTGGCAATGTTCCGCGGCTCGAATGCGAGGTCGGTGGCATAGGCGATGTGCTGGCCGGGCGCGCAGACCATCGCCCCGCTTTGCAGCAATTCGCCGAGCATCACCTTCCTGCCGGGGGCAGGTGAGAACTCGGTCGCCGGATCGGCGCCGCTGCGGATGGCCCGCTTGGCCGCGGTAAGCCATGGGCCGACCGGAAGTCCAAGGGCATCCAGGCGCGCCTTATGCACATTGACCCGGAGCTTTTCCCGAAAGGCGAAGGCGAGACAAGGAGTGCCATGATCGAGGGTGACGGCAGCGATCGTGAATTCCGGATCGTCCAGCGGCACGTTCGCTTTGCGGAGCTCCCGATCTTCCCGATGGAACGCGTTGCGGGCCCTGAAGACAGCCTCGAAGACGGTTCCTTCCTCGGTCCAATCTGATGCAACGATCGCGAAATCGTGCGATCGCTCGCTGAGCAGGTTCCAAGTATAAGCCCGCAGCTTGGCCTCGACCGCGTCCGTCAGGCCGGGCGGCCCCAAAATCTGCACGTGTCTGTCCCGGTATAGCGACAGCCTCAGCAGGCGGTCGAAGCCGCTGAAGTGATCCATATGCATATGCGTGACGAAGACGTTCGAGACACGCAGGACCTCCCGTGGCGAAAGCGTCGACAGGTCGCCGAGGTCGAACAGGATCGCCCTGTTGCCGAAGCGGAAGTCCAGCAGCAGGCCCGGATCGGAGAAAGGCTCGTTGACGAGGCGCGGCTGGACGAAAAGCGTCACGGGATGAACGGCAAGAAAGGTGGCATGCTCGATAATTCGACGGAAACCCGTTCGTTCCGCAGGCTCAGATCGAGGACGTTCGAAGACCATCTCCCTGCGCGCCCGCCATCGCAGGAACATCCGGACCGATCGGCTGTTCGGATCGGAGGAGGTGCTTGCCATGGCACGATGCGATCAATGCGGCAACGACTACGACAAGACGTTCAACATCACCTTCGCAGACGAGACCTACACCTTCGACAGTTTCGAATGCGCGATACAGAAGCTCGCGCCGTCCTGCCCGCATTGCGGCTGCCGTATCATCGGGCACGGCGTCGAGCAGGACGACATCATTTATTGCTGTGCCCATTGCGCCGAAGAAGAAGGCGCGGGTGCTTTGAAAGACAGGGCCTGATCGTCTTGAGGGCACCGACCGGGACGCGGGAAACCCCCGCTTCCTGGTCGGTCGTCTTGCGGCTGGCGCCGCACGCCGCTGCGTATGTTGTCTGCCCGCACGACAGCGTGATCGCGGAGCGGCCGGATGGCGTGAATGCGGCCAAGTGGCTGGAAATATGTGGTGCCCAGGGGCGG
>JBQCFH010000204.1:0-6128 GCA_051959385.1 Rhizobiaceae bacterium
GGCCCGGCGCCGTGCAGTTCCTTTCGCAGACCCTTTTCCGCGCGACGGTTTCGCTTGCGCCCGACGTGCCCGTGGGAACGCACCGCGCCCGCGCCTTCCTGTTCAAGGGCGGCAATTTTGTCGCGCAGACGTCCGCCCCGCTGGTCATCCTCAAAGGCGGCTTCGAGCGCCGCGTCTATCAGTTTGCGCAGAACGACAGCTTTTTTTACGGGGTATTCTGCGTGATGCTTGCTCTTCTGACCGGCTGGCTCGGCCGTCTCATCTTCCGCAAGGAGTAGTCCTGACGGCTTGATTTTCGACGCTCTTGGTTAAATTCGATCCCCCTCTCCGTCCGCTCCGCGGACACCTCTCCCCCGATCGACGGGGGAGAGGATGCGCCGGCCGCAAGCCTCGCGCTCATCCTCTCCCCTCACGAAGTGGGGAGAGGTGTCGAGGCGAAGCCGAGACGGAGAGGGGGTAGATCGCGGCCGTGAGATTGCCTTTCGTTAGGCAAACTCTTGGGCGGGCGAGCATGATTGGACGGTCAATTCACGCCCGGAAATAGTGTTGCTCCGCTTCCGAACGCGAGTCCTCACCCCGGGCTGAGCGCCGATCCTGTCACCTTGTAGACGCGCTGCCGGCCGAGCATACAGGCGAACAGCCCGTCCGGGTCGAAGAGCCCCGCATAGGCGCGGTCGAGCACGTTGAGCATGCCCGTATAGGCGCCGAAGGCGGGCATGATCATGCGCCTGCCGTCGCCGGCGAAGCAGCGCCGCCTGACCGAGCGCCCGCGCGCGACAAGCCGCGCGCCGGGATGCAGGTGCCCGGCGATCTCGCCCGGAGCGGAGCCGCGCGACGGCTCATGCCGGAAGACGAGCGGGCTGATGGCTATCTCCGCGACGCTTTCGCCTTCGATCCCTTCCGGCGCGTCCGGATCGTGGTTGCCGGCGATCCAGAACCAGTCCCGGCCGGCGATCAGTGCCGAGAGCTGCGCCCGGAAGATGTCCGGCATCAGTGCCGCGCCGGCTCCGTCGTGAAAACTGTCGCCGAGGCTGACCACGACCTTCGGATCGTAGGCGGCGATGACCTGCGCCAGCCGCGCCAGCGTCGTCGCGGTATCATATGGCGGGATGAGCTGTCGCCGGCGGGCGAACGCCGCGCCCTTTTCGAGATGCAAATCGGATACGGCGAGCAGGCCGAGGCCGGGGAAATAGAGCGCGCCGCTCGCATCGCAGAGCGCGCGCTCGCCTTCGATTTCGACCGTCTCGCTGGCCGCGCGGGCAGTCATCCCGTCTGCTCCGTTCCCATTGCTTCCTCGATCAGCGCGTCGGCCGTCTCGGCGAGCAGCATCTCGTTCGCCTCGCCATTGACCGACTCCCGCCCGATCTCGAGCATGATCGGGACCGCCAGCGGCGAGATGCGATCGAGATCCTTATGCATGATTCGACCCCTGATCCGCGACAGCATTTCGCCGAGCCGCTTCACGTCGAGGAGACCGGCCGCGGCATCAGAGCGGGTCGCTTGGAGCAGGATATGGTCGGGCTGGTGCGTCCGCAGCACGTCGTAGATGAGGTCGGCCGATACCGTGACCTGCCGGCCGCTCTTCTCCTGGCCTGGATGCCGCCTTTCGATCAATCCGGCGATCACAGCGCAATTGCGGAAGGTTCGTTTCAGCATCCAGCTGTCGGCGAGCCAGGCTTCGAGGTCGTCGCCGAGCATGTCTTCTGCGAAGAGGTCGGCAAGCGGCAGTCTGCCGGTGCGGATCATGTGACCCATGTCCTCCAGCGACCAGATGGCGAGCGAATAGTCGGTGGCGACGAAGCCGAGCGGATGCGCCCCGGCGCGCTCCAGCCGGCGGGTCAAGAGCATGCCTAGCGTCTGGTGCGCCAGCCGTCCCTCGAACGGATAGGCGACCATGTAGAAGCGGTTGCCGCGCGGAAACGTCTCGACCAGCAGATCCTCGCGATGCGGCAGCACCGACTTGTCCCACTGCAGGCGCAGCCAATCGGCGACCTGGTCGGGCAGCACGCGCCAGCGCGCCGGATCGGCGAGCATCGAGCGCACTTCCGCCGCGAGATAGGTCGAGAGCGGGAACTTGCCGCCCATGTAGCTCGCCACCTTCGGGTCGCTCCCGGCGGCGCTGGTGACATAGCATTCGTTCTCGCGGATGCCTTCGAAGCGCACCACCTTGCCGGCGAAAAGGAAGGTGTCGCCCTGCGCCAGCGTCTCGACGAAATATTCCTCGATTTCGCCGAGCACCGGCCCGCCGCGCACATTGCCGCCGCGTCCGCGATGCCGCGTCAGGCGCACCTTCAGCATCGGCGCCTCGACGATGGTCCCGACATTCAGCCGGTATTGCTGGGCGACGCGCGGATTGGCGACGCGCCAGCGTCCATCCTGCATCTGGCGGATGCGCGCGTAGCGTTCATAGCTGCGCAGCGCGTAGCCGCCGGTCGCGACGAAATCGACCACGCGCTCGAAGGTTGGCCGGTCGAGCGCCGCATAGGGCGCGGCGGTCCGGATTTCCTCCAGCAGTTCGCCGGCATCGAAGGGTTCGGCGCACGCGGCGCCGAGCACATGCTGGGCGAGCACGTCGAGCGCGCCTTCGGCGAGCGGCGGCGTGTCCTGCGCGCCGAGATAGTTGGCGTCTAGCGCGGCGCGGCACTCCAGCACCTCGAACCGGTTTGCGGGGACGAGGATGGCGCGGCTCGGCTCGTCCATGCGGTGATTGGAGCGGCCGATGCGCTGCGCCAGCCGGGACGCCCCCTTCGGCGCGCCGACATGCACGACCAGATCGACGTCGCCCCAGTCGATGCCGAGGTCGAGCGTGGATGTCGCCACCACCGCCCTCAGTGCGTTCGCCTCCATCGCCTTCTCGACGCGCCGCCGCTGGCCGACATCGAGCGAGCCGTGATGGAGCGCGATCGGCAGCGTCTCCTCGTTCACCCGCCAGAGCTCCTGGAAGAGCAGCTCGGCCTGGCTGCGCGTGTTGACGAAGAGAAGCGTCGTCCGGTGCTTGCGGATGGCTTCGTAGATTTCGGGAATGGCGTAACGCGCCGAGTGGCCGGACCACGGCACATGCTCGGCCGAATCGAGGATGGTGATGATCGGCTTCGCGCCCCCGCCGACGGTGATCAGGTCAGCCATGGGTTTTCCCTCCCCCTTGAGGGGAGGGTCGGACCGAAGGTCCGGGGTGGGGGTCAAATCGTCGGATTCTCCACCCCCACCCCGTCTCCCGAACTCTGCTTCGCTCCGTTCGTTCGCCGACCCTCCCCACAACGGGGAGGGTGATGATTGCGGCACCAGCCAGCGCCGCAGCTGGTCCGGCTCGGCGACGGTGGCGGAAAGGCCGATGGCCTGAAGCGAGGACGCATAGCGGCGCAGCCGCGCCAGCCCGACCGACAGCAAATGCCCGCGCTTGGAGGTGACGAGCGAATGCAATTCGTCGAGTACGACATAGCGCAGGCCGGAGAAGAAGCGCTCGGCGTCCTTCGTCGCGATGAGCAGCGCCAGTTGCTCCGGCGTGGTGAGCAGGATGTCGGGCGGCGCGAGCTTCTGCCGCTGGCGCTTGTGCGCCGGCGTGTCGCCCGTCCGCGTCTCCATGGTGATCGGCAGCCCCATTTCGGCGACCGGCTTGCCGAGGTTGCGCTCGATATCGACGGCCAGCGCCTTCAGCGGCGAGATGTAGAGCGTATGGACGCCGCGATAAGCTTCGCCGGGCTTCCGCTTCGGCCGGGTCGCGAGGTCGACGAGGCTCGGCAGGAAGCCGGCGAGCGTCTTGCCGGCGCCCGTCGGCGCGATCAGCAGCACCGACGCGCCGTTCTGCGCGCGCGAGAGAAGGTCGATCTGGTGCGGCCTCGGCGACCAGCCGCGCTCCGCGAACCATTTCATGAATGGCGCGGGCAGGACGGCGGCGGAGCGTTCCGCGGAAAGGGAGGGCCTCGTGTTCAAGCCGCCAGAACTAAACCAGAACGGAGGTCAAGCCAAGATGGATGGGGAGACAGCCTTTGACCGGCTCGCACATGGCCTCCTCCTCGCCCCCTCTCCGCCTCGCTTCGCTCGGCACCTCTCCCCCACTCCGTGGGGGCGAGGACGGGAGCCAGGCTGGACACCCGTCCTCTCCCTCACGAAGTGGGGGAGAGGTGTCGAGCCCTGAGCTTGTCGAAGGGCGAGACGGAGAGGGGGGGTATGCCATGCTCACTGGATGTGAGCGTTTGCCGGATTTGGATAGTCCTGCTCGAGGGAGGGTTGTGCCGGAACTGCTGCTGGCTCGGCTTTCCGCGCCACCACGATCAGCCCCGTGACCGGCTCGCCGCGATCCATGCGGATCGTCTCTACGCTGAGACTGACCGGCGCAAAGCCCTTTTCCGCCAGCAGCCGCTCTATGTAGCCGCGCGAATGGGCGTAGCGCCGCGAAAGCCGCAGCACCAGTTCCTCCGGTCCCTCGTTCAGCTCGACCGAAAAGGCGAAATGCCCGCCCGGCAGGAGAAGCTCGGCGACCCGCGCAAACAGCCGTTCCAGTTCGCCGACATACATGAAGACATCCGCCGCCGTGACCAGGTCGGCGACCGGGGAGAGCGCCGGCAGCACTTGCAGATCCTGCCGTTCTAGCCGGTCATAGATACGCTTGGTCTCCGCCTCCTTCAGCATGCCGGCGGAGATGTCGTAGCCTTCGAGGAAGCTCGCCATGCCGCGCAGCCTCTCGCCCATCAGCCCAGTGCCGCAGCCGAGATCGACCGCATGGACGAAACCCGTGCAGCCGGCGGCGGCAAGTGCCTGCTGCAAAAGTTCCGGCACGCGATAGCCGAGCCGTCCCACCAATGCGGCGTCGAACTCCCCGGCATATTGGTCGAACAGCGTCTCGACGAAGGCGCTCGGCGGCGCGACGACGCCGGCGGCCGAGGCAGTCAGCCCAAGCTTCAGCGCCGCGCCCATGCGGTCCTCCGGATCGAGCCTGAGCGCCTCGCGCCAGGCGTCCTCCGCTTCCGGAGCGCGTCCCGCCATTTCCAGCATCTCGCCCAGCCGGAACCAGCCCGCGCTCCAGCCCGGCGCGAGTGTGAGCGCATCGCGCATCAGGTCGGCCGCGGCATGCGTGTCGCCGCCCTCGAGCAGCATCTCGGCATAGGAGGCACGGCGATCGGCCAGCAAGTCGCCGGAAGAAAGCAGGATGGGGTTCATATGTGCGAAAGTTCCGCGCCCGAGAGCCGGGCGCGCGGCATATGGCGCTGTCGGGAGGATTTTGCAATCACCTTTTCGCGCGCCGGCGAATGTCTATCTTTATGGCCGATGCAGCCGCACGAACTCCTTCAGCCGCGACCCGAGGGACTTTATTGTCCGCCCGGCGATTTCTTCATCGATCCGGTGCGGCCGGTGAAGCGCGCGCTCATCACGCACGGTCACTCCGACCACGCCCGCTCCGGCCATCGCCATGTCCTGGCGACAAGGCAGACGCTCGACATCATGGCCTTGCGCTATGGCGAGGGCTTCGCCGGCTCGATGCAGGAAGCGGCGCTCGGCGAGAAGATCTCGCTTGGCGGCGTTTCGGCCTCCTTCCACCTGGCCGGGCACGTGCTGGGCTCGGCGCAGATCGCGGTCGAGGCGAACGGACTGCGCATCGTCGCATCGGGCGATTACAAGCGCTGCCCCGATCCCACCTGCGTCCCTTTCGAGGTCGTGCCCTGCGATGTCTTCATCACCGAGGCCACCTTCGCACTTCCGGTCTTCCGCCATCCCGACGCGCCGCACGAAATCGCCACGCTCCTGAAGTCGGTCGAGCAGTTTCCGGAACGTGCGCATCTGATCGGCGCCTATGCGCTCGGCAAGGCCGAGCGGGTGATCCGACTGCTGCGCGAGGCCGGCTACGAACGGCCGATCTTCATCCATGGCGCCCTGGCGAAGCTCTGCGACTATTATCAGGGGCAGGGCATCGACCTCGGCCCGCTGGAACCGGCCACGGTCGAGGGAAGCAGCAAGGCGGCCTTCGCCGGCGAGATCATCGTCGGGCCGCCATCCGCCTTCGCCGACCGCTGGGCGCGGCGCTTCGCCGACCCGGTCGCCTGCTTCGCGTCGGGCTGGATGCGCATCCGCCAGCGCGCCAGGCAGCGCGGCGTCGAACTGCCCCTGGTGATCTCCGATCATGCCGACTGGGA
>JBQCFH010000205.1:0-8321 GCA_051959385.1 Rhizobiaceae bacterium
GTTCTTCTCCATCTTGATGAAGCGATCCATCCCGCCTTCGAACGGCCCGTAGATCGGCCTCAACTCGCGGAACCAGGTCGGGAAGTTCTTCTCCAAACGCATGGAGAGCAGCGCGCGCATGCCGAAATCGGCGATGCCGAACTCCTCACCGGCCTCCTTGATCGCATGATAGACCAGTCGCTCATAGGCCGGCTGCATCCATATCTCGTAGCCGAGATCGCCTGTGTAGGTGATGCGGTTCACCATGCAGGGCGCGCCGCCGACCGCCATCTCGCGGAAATCCATGAAGCGGAAGGCCTTCGAGGACACGTCGACATCGACCAGCTTCTGCAGGAGCGCCTGGCTTTTCGGCCCGGCGATCGAAAGCCCGACCAGCGTCTGGTCGAAGCGGTGTATCCTGACGGAACCGTCCTTCGGCAGATGCTTCTCGAACCAGCGCATGTGGTATTTCGCGGCGGCCGATGAGCCCCAGACCATGAAACGCTCGTCGTCGGCCTTCGCTATCGTGAAGTCGCCGATCAGCTTGCCGAACTCGTTCAGCATGGGCGACAGCACGATGCGGCCCTTCTTCGGCATGCGGTTGGCCAGCACGCGATTGAGGAAGGCTTCCGCGCCGGGGCCGCTCACCTCGTATTTCGCGAAATTGGCGATCTCGGTGACGCCGACCCGCTCACGTACCGCGCGAACCTCGTTGCCGACATGCTCGAAATCGTTGGAGCGATGGTAGGAGACGATGTCCTTCGGCTCCGTGCCTTTCGGCGCGAACCAGAGCGGCGTCTCCAGTCCCCAGCTGTCGCCCATAACGGCGTTCTGGGCGAGCATCGTGTCGTAAAGCGGCGTCGTCTGCGCTGGTCGCGCCGCCGGCAGTTCCTCGTTCGGGAAACGGATGGAGAAGCGCCGCGAATAATTTTCGCGCACCTTGGCGTTGGTGTAGCGCAGCGTCGCCCATTCGCCGAAGCGGGCGACGTCCATGCCCCACACGTCGAAGCCCGGATCGCCGTTCACCATCCAGTTCGACAGCGCGAGCCCGACGCCGCCGCCCTGGCTGAAGCCGGCCATAACGGCGCAGGCGCACCAGAAATTCGTCAGGCCTTGAACCGGGCCGACGAGCGGGTTGCCGTCCGGCGCGAAGGTGAAGGGGCCGTTAATCATCTGCTTGATGCCGGCCTTCTCGATGCCGGGGAAATGGCGGAAGCCGACTTCCAGCGACGGCGCGATGCGGTCGAGGTCGGGAACCAGCAACTCGTGCCCGAAGCTCCACGGCGTCTCCTTGGGCGACCACGGCTTGCACGCCTTCTCGTAAGTGCCGAGCAGCACGCCGTTGCGCTCCTGCCGGGTATAGATCTCGCCCTTGAAGTCCATGACGCCGATCATCTCGCGGCCGGTCGTCCTGTTGAACTCCATGACCTCGGGGATGTCCTCGGTCAGCAGATAGTGGTGCTCCATGGCGAGCAGCGGCAGCTCCAGCCCGACCATGCGGCCGACCTCGCGCGCCCACAGCCCGCCGCAGTTCACCACATGCTCGGCCTTCACCGTGCCCTGCTCGGTAACGACGTTCCACGTCCCGTCCGGCTCCTGCGTCAACTCGACGACGCGGTTCCTGAGCACGATCTCGGCGCCGAGCTTCCGCGCGGCCTTGGCGTAGGCATGCGTCGTGCCGGAGGGGTCGAGATGGCCTTCGACGGGGTCCCACATGGCGCCGACGAAGTTCGTCTCGTCCATCAGCGGGAACATCGCCTTCACTTCCGACGGCGTGATCAGTTCCGTGTCCATGCCGAGATAGCGGCCCTTGGCATGCGCCAGCCGCAGGAAATCCATGCGCTCCGGGCTGTCGGCCACCATGGCGCCGCCGGTCAGGTGCAGCCCGCAGGATTGGCCGGAAAGCTCCTCCAGCTCCTTGTAGAGCTGGACGGTATAGGCCTGCAGCTTGGCAACGTTGGGGTCGCCGTTCAGCGTATGGAAGCCGCCGGCTGCATGCCAGGACGAGCCGGAAGTCAATTCCGAGCGCTCGATCAGCATGATGTCCGTCCAGCCGGCTTTCGCCAGATGATAGAGCACCGAACAGCCGACGACCCCGCCGCCGATCACAACCGCTTTTGCATGGGATTTCATGAGGATAGGCCTTCTCGATTGTTTATCCCCCTCTCCGGTCTGCTGCGCAGACCGCCTCTCCCCCGTTCCGGGGGAGCGGATGGGAGCCAAGCTGGACGCCCATCCTCTCCCCTCACGAAGTGGGGGAGAGGTGTCGAGCGCAGCGAGACGGAGAGGGGGTGGTTCAATTCGTTCGACCTTGCGCAAAGACAAAGCGAAGATCGACGCTGTTCACATCCTCAGCCAGCCGACCGTCAAGAGCGGTCAGAATGGTTTCACAGACCGATGTTCTGTGTTTCAGAACGTCGTGGCTCCAGAAGCGGAGAACTGAGAAACCTTGTCCGCGCATGAATTCATCGCGTCGGCGGTCGTAAGAGCTGTCGGCGTGCTGCGAACCGTCTATCTCGACGACGAGCTTTTGTTTACGGCAGCAGAAATCGGCGAAGTAGGGACCGATGGGAAACTGCCGGGTGAAGTGATAGCCGCCCAGCCGGCGAGACCTCAACTCTTGCCAAAGGAGCCCTTCAGCATTGTTTTCGACCCACCGTAAGGACCTTGCACGCTCGGTCGTTCCTGATTTGCGACGGCTCCGCGACTTCTTCGATTCTTTCCCCCTCTCCGTCTCGCCCTTCGGGCTCGCCACCTCTCCCCCACTTCGTGAGGGGAGAGGATGGGCGCCAAGCGGTGCGGCCGGCGCATCCGCTCCCCCGCTTGCGGGGGAGAGGTGTCGAGCGAAGCGAGACGGAGAGGGGGCCTTGTTCATAGAGCTAGGATTCAAAAAATCAGTTGCTCGCCTTCAAAAATCCGTCGGGGCGCCGCCTTCCGCGATCCGCCGATTGACGAAATCGTCGAGCTCCTCGCGGATCGCCGGGTCCATCGGCGGCTCCTCGTAGCTCGCCAGCCGCTCCTTCCACACCCTGTTCGCCTTTTCGATCGCCGTCGGCGCGCCGGCCAGCATCCAGGTCTCATAGTTGCGCCAGTCCGACAGGATCGGCGAATAGAAGGCATTGCGGTAGCGGTCCTGCGTGTGCTGCGTGCCGAAGAAATGGCCGCCCGGCCCGACATCGCGGATCGCTTCGACCGCAAGCGCGTCTTCCGACAGGTCGAGCGGCGTCAAGAACTCCGCCACCATCTGCAGGAGGTCGATGTCGAGGATGGTCTTCTCGTAGGAGCAGCGCAGTCCGCCCTCCAGCCAGCCGGCGGAATGCAGCACGAAATTCGCGCCGCCCTGGATCGCGCCCCATAGCGAGAAGACGCTCTCATAGGCGGCCTGCGCATCGACCGTATTGGCGGCGCAGACATTCGAGGTGCGGTAAGGGATGCGGTAGCGCCGGGCAAGCTGGCCGCCAAGAAGCTGCGCCTTCATGTATTCCGGCGTGCCGAAGGCCGGCGCGCCCGATTTCATGTCCACGTTCGAGGTGAAGCCGCCATATCCGGCCGGCGCGCCCTTCCTGACCATCTGGGTGAAGGCGATTCCGGCCAGCGCCTCGGCGTTCTGCTGCACGACCGCACCGGCAACCGTCACCGGCGCCATCGCGCCGGCAAGCGTGAACGGCGTGACGATCACCAGTTGCCCGTTGCCGGACATCTGGATGATGCCTTCCATCATCGGGATGTCGAGCTTGAGCGGCGAGTTGGTGTTGATGATCGTGTAGGTGCAGGGCCAGTCGGCGATCTCGTCGCGCGTCTTGCCGTGCACGATGCGCGCGATCTCGATACCGTCGACATTGCGCTCCTTGCCGAGCGAATAGATGTGCGAGACCTTGTCGGACAGGATGGCGATGTCGCGCAGCGCCTCCAGATGGCGGATCGAGGGATGCAGGTCGATCGGCTCGACCGGATAGCCGCCCATGCAGGCGATGACGTTGTGCATCTGCGCGAGCTTGATGAAATTCCGGAAATCGGCCCGGTTCCCGGTGCGCCGCCCCCTATCCGTGTCGGAGCAATTGGGCGCCGAGCCCATCTGCGCGAAGATCAGATTGTCGCCGCCGAAGGTGAGGTCATGCGCCGGGTTGCGCGCATGGACGGTGAATTCCGCCGGGCAGTGCTGGATCCATTCGAGGATCGTGTCGGCGTCGAAGCGAACCCGCTGGGTTCCCTCGCGTACATCCGCGCCGCACTTCTTCATGATGGCGCGCGCCTCGTCGTGCAGCACCTCCACGCCGATTTCCTTCAAGACGCGGAGCGATGCGAGATGGATCGATTCCAGCTCGTCGTCGGAGACGATGCGCGTCGGCTCGAAGGGGATGCGGTACTGGCGGAAAGGCGGCTGCTCGAAGGCGGCGGAGCCGCCGGCGAGCTTGGCGGCGCGGCCGCCGCGGCGCGATCGTTCGGCAACGGGCACGGGTTCGGCCGGCTCCAGACCTGCATTCATGGCAAAACCTCATGGGGCACGCGATCTCGGCGGCGAATATCGAGCTTGCCAAACAGCCGCGATAGCGATTGCCGCGACCATTAGCGCGAGGGATGCGACATGGCCGGCACCGTTCGCCGCCCTTCCGCGTTCTTCCTTGAAACGACAGTCCATGCCATGGCGACGAACAGGAAGACGAAAGCGAAGGAGCGCGTGCCGGAACTGCGCATCGGCACGTCGGGCTGGCACTATGGCGGATGGTGGGGGCCGTTCTATCCCGCCGACGTTCCGAAGAAGCAGGCTCTTTCCTATTATTCGACCCGCTTTGACGCCGCGGAACTGAACGCGCCCTTCTATCGGACGCCGACATTGAAGGCCATCGACAACTGGCGCGAGTCGACCCCGGACGGCTTCCGCTTCGCCTGGAAAGCGTCGAAATTCCTTACGCATTGGCGGCGTCTGATCGTCGACGAGCATTCGCTCGACCTGCTTGAGGAGAGGGCAGGCAGGTTGGGCGAGAAACTCGGGCCGATCCTCTTCCAGCTGCCGCCGAAGATGAAATGCGACCGCGATCGCCTCGCCGGTTTCCTGAAGGCGCTGAACCGCAAGCGGCGCTACAGCTTCGAATTCCGCCATCCAGGCTGGTATGAGCCGGGCATCTTCGATCTATTGCGGGACCACGACATCTCGCTCTGCCTTTCCGACCACGCCGATGCGCCGGCACCGCGCGAGGTGACGGCAGGCTGGGTCTATGTGCGCAAACACGGGCCGAGCGGGCGCTATCACGGCAGCTATTCCGATGCGGCGCTCAAGGATTGGGCGCGTTCCATGCGCAAATGGCGGCGCGAAGGGCGGGACGTCTGGTGCTTCTTCGACAATGACGTGAAAAGCGCCGCGCCGGCCGATGCCGAACGGCTCCGCGCCATGGTTTCCGGAAAAAGAAAGGCCGGCGGGGATTGACGGGTTCGGCAATCTCGCCAGTTCGCCGCGAATCCGCTTCCGTCCGCGTTCATGGAGGGCCATTGTTCCTCGATAAGAAACGGAAAGAGATCATGCTGACCGCCAAGAGAGTTCCCATCGACGACATCTATATTCCGACCGCCCGCCGCAAGACACTGCATCCGGAAACGGTCCGGGTCCTCGCCGAGGACATACTTGAGAACGGCCTCAAGGCGCCGATCCGCATTCGTTTCGACGGCAAGCGCTATATTCTCGTCGAGGGCCTGCACCGGATGGAAGCCATGAAATGGCTCGGCGACACCGAGATCGACGCCTATCTGGTCCAGGCGCAGAAGCACTGAGCGCGGCTGACCCAGCGCCCTGCCGGTCACGCCGCGGGTTGGCAGCCGCTGCATGAGCGGACTATAAATCGGGTCCCGGCCGGGCGCGGCGTCCGACGCGCCCTGTTCTCCTCCAGCCTTCACGGGAAAATCGATGCAGAAACGCAAGCTCGGGGCCGATGGGCCTCTCGTCGGCGCGGTCGCTCTCGGCTGCATGAGCTTCGGCGGCTCCTACGGCCAGACGGACGAGGCGGAAAGCCACAGGACGCTTGCCGGCGCGCTCGAACTCGGCGTCGACCATCTCGATACATCGAACATCTATGGCGACGGCCGTGCCGAGGAGGTGATCGGCAGCTTCATCAAGGGGCGGCCGCATCGCTTCCGCATCGCCACCAAGGGCGGCATCAAGCGCGGCCCGCCGCGCGGCTTCGACAATTCGCCGGAATATCTGCGCGAATGCCTGGAGGGTTCGCTGCGGCGGCTCGGCGTAGAGCATGTCGACCTCTACTACATCCACCGCCGCGACCAGCGCATTCCGATCGAGGACGTCGTCGGAACGCTCATCCGCTTCAAGGA
Source organism: Rhizobiaceae bacterium (assembly GCA_051959385.1). Classification (GTDB taxonomy): domain Bacteria; phylum Pseudomonadota; class Alphaproteobacteria; order Rhizobiales; family Rhizobiaceae; genus Mesorhizobium_L. The sequence goes on from JBQCFH010000205.1 coordinate 6,301, forward strand.
GGAAGGCAAGATCGGCGCCATCGGCTTTTCCGAGATAGCGCCGGCCTCGCTGGAGCGGGCATGCAAGGTGCATCCGGTGGCAGCCGTGCAGAGCGAATATTCGCTGTGGACGCGGCTGCCGGAACTCGGCCTGATCCAAGCATGCGGCAGGCTTGGCGCGGCGCTCGTCGCCTTCTCGCCGCTGGCGCGCGGCATGTTCGCCGATAAAATGCCGGACCCGGCGCGATTCGACGAGAAGGACTTCCGCCGCGCCAATCCGCGCTTTGCCGAGCCCAATTTCACCTACAACAAGGAAAAGATCGCGCAGTTCAACGCCTATGCGCGCGACAAGGGGCATTCGCCCGCGGCGCTGGCGCTTGCCTGGGTGCTCGCCCGCGCGCCGCATATCATCCCGATCCCCGGCACGCGCTCGCCGGAGCATCTGGAACAGGACGCGGCGGGAGCCGACATCGTGTTGACGCCGAAGGACATGGAAGAGATCGAGGCTCTCCTGCCGGTCGGCTTCGCGCACGGCCCGCGCTATAGTGACCAGCAGAATATCGGCCCGGAAGGCTATTGCTGACCGGCAAGGGCATCGGGGCACGCTTTCCACCGCGGCCATCGGTTCGCCTGTTCCCTAAGTTCAAAGGAAAGGGTACGGAATCGATCGGGCAGTCGAAGGAAAAACAGCGTGACCCAGGAGGTTCCCAACCAGTCGCCGCCGCTTACCGGCTCCAATGCCTGGCGCGGCGACCCGCTGCTCATCCAGCTTGCCGAGGATTTCTCCGAGCCGGTGCGGCACGACCTCGACGCGCTCGGCCGCTTCGTGATGACGCAGGAGGCGCAGGAGCTTGCGCGTCTCGCCAATACGGAGACGCCGAAGCTCAGGACGCATGACCGCCAGGGCCGCCGCATCGACGTCGTCGAATTCCATCCCGCTTACCATGCGCTGATGCGCCGTTCGATTGCGAACGGCCTGCATTGCTCCATCTGGGAGAACGGCGAGGCGGAAACCGGACGGCGGCATCAGGTCCGTGCCGCGCGCTACTATCTCACCTCGCAACTGGAGACCGGACATCTCTGCCCGATCACCATGACCAGCGCCTCGCTCGCGGCGCTGATGGCGAACCCCAAGCTCTTCCGCGAATGGGGCCCGCGCGTCATCTCGCGCAAATACGATCCCGGCCAGAAGCCGCCGATCGAGAAGACCGGCCTCACCCTCGGCATGGGCATGACCGAGAAGCAAGGCGGCACCGACGTGCGCACCAATACGACCAGGGCGGATCGGGCGAGCGACGGCTTCTACCGCATCCATGGCCACAAATGGTTCATGTCGGCGCCGATGAGCGACGCTTTTCTGGTTCTGGCGCAGGCGGGCGAAGGGCTCTCCTGCTTTCTCGTGCCGCGCGTGCTGAGCGAGGGGGCCGTCAACGGCTTCCGCTTCCAGCGGCTGAAGGACAAGCTAGGCAACCGTTCCAACGCTTCTTCGGAGGTCGAGTTCGTCAACACCGTCGCCGAGATGGTCGGCGAGCCGGGGCAGGGCATCCGCACCATCATGGACATGGTGACGCTAACCAGGCTCGATTGCGCGCTCGGCTCCTCGGCGATCATGCGAGCCGGCCTGGCGGAGGCGGTGCACCACTCGCGCTATCGCAAGGTATTCGGCAAGGAGCTGGTCGACCAGCCGCTGATGCAGCGCGTGCTGGCCGACATGGCGCTCGACGTTGCGGCGGCGACCGCGCTGTCGTTCCGGCTGGCGCGGGCCTTCGACGAAGCGGCGGAGAACCGCGCCGAGGCCGCTTTTGCGCGCGCCATGACGCCCGTCGTCAAATACTGGGTCTGCAAGATCGCGCCGGCGCTGCTCTACGAGGCGATGGAGTGCCTGGGCGGCAACGGCTATATCGAGGAGGCGCCGCTCGCCCGCTATTATCGCGAGGCGCCGGTCAACGCCATCTGGGAGGGCTCGGGCAACGTCATGGCGCTCGACGTGCTGCGCGTGCTGCAGCGCGGCCCGGGGCTCTTCGACGAGGTGCTGGAAACGA
>JBQCFH010000206.1:0-24714 GCA_051959385.1 Rhizobiaceae bacterium
GCGGCGACCTCCTCCTCGGTCAGATGCTCGATGCCGATGAAGGCGTCTTCGCTCTTGCTGGCGCGGATCAGCTCGTCGAGCTTCACCTGGACGGCCGCCCCGTCGCGGTTCTGCGTATTCTGGATGAGGAAGACCATCAGGAAGGTGATGATCGTGGTTCCCGTGTTGATGATCAGCTGCCACGTGTCGGTGAACCCGAACAGCGGTCCGCTTGCGGCCCATACGATGACGATGGCACAGCAGGAAAGGAAGGTGATCGGCATGCCTGCCGCGTGGGCGACGGCATTGGCGACGTGGGAAAAGGCCCTGTTGAATTTCATTTTTGAGTAACCTTGATTGCTGCGAGGCCGCCAGAGCGAACTGCGCTAGCGGGAGGCATGCTCCAAATGCTTGAGCAGCCCCGCCTGTTCCGCCGCTTCGCGCAGGCTCTCGCGCGGTCTCGGCCCGATCTGTTGGATGACCAAGCCGGCCGCGAGCGAGCCGAGCTCGCCGCACACCGGGTGGCTCAATCCAGCCGTATAGCCGTAGAGGAAGCCTGCGGCATAAAGATCGCCGGCGCCGGTCGTATCGACAACCTTGTCCACCTTGATCGCCTCGACGCTCACTGTCCGCTTTCCGGAGATGATGATCGATCCCGCGGCCGAGCGCGTGACGGCGGCGAGCTTGCAATCCCTGCGGATCGCCTCGAGCGCCGTCCCGAGCGACGGCGTCTGGTAAAGCGAGATCAGCTCGTGCTCATTGGCGAATACGATGTCCACCGTGCCGGTGCGCATCAAATCGAGGAACTCGTCGCGGTAGCGATCGACGCAGAACGGATCCGACAGCGTCATCGCCACCTCGCCGCCCGCCTCATGCGTGAGCTTGGCGGCCAGGCGGATCGCCTCCTTGGCGCGCGGCGGGTCCCACAGGTAGCCCTCGAAATAGGTCACGCGCGCGTCCGTCTTGGCGGGCTCGACGTCTTCCGGGCCGAGTTCGACGCAGGCGCCGAGATAGGTGTTCATCGAACGCTCGCCGTCCGGCGTCACGAAAATCATCGAACGCGCCGTGGGCGGCGGCCCCGCCAGCGGCTCCGTATCGAAATCGACGCCGTGGGCGCGGATATCATGCGTATAGAGCTCGCCGAGCGTGTCGGATGCGACCTTGCCGAAGAAGGCGGCCCGGCCCCCAAAGCTGGCGACGCCGGCCGCCGTGTTGCCGGCGCTGCCGCCCGACGCCTCGGTCGCCGGACCCATGCGCGAATAAAGGAGTTCCGCCCGCTCCGCGTCGATCAAATTCATGGCGCCCTTGATGATGCCGTTCCCGACAATGAAATCGTCATCGGCGGAGGCGATGATGTCGACAATCGCGTTGCCGATGCAGAGCACGTCATAGGCTGGCATTCAGGTCTCCGGGCGGGAAGAAGGTGCGGATGGAGAGGGTGTAGCCACGGCCCTCCATTTTGCAACCCGTTTCGATGGCCGGCGTTCCGTCGACTTGCGGGTCGCGGCCGCGCTGCCTATGTCGGGATCGACCCTGGCGACCCGGACGGACGGATGATCCTCGAAGCGACCCGCCTAGCGCTCGGCAACCTCTTTACGGCGGAGTTCCGCGCCGTCTTCCTGAAGACACTCGGCCTGACATTGCTGGTCCTGCTCGTCGCATGGTTGGGTCTCCAGCATCTTTTCGACGCCTATGCGCTGCCGTGGATCGACGCGCTCCTGCCCGGTTTCCCGGCCTGGGCGAGCTGGCTGGGCATCATCTCGGCGGTGCTTGCCGCCATCGGGCTGGCGCTCGGCTTGGCGCTTTTGATCGCGCCCGTCGCCGCCATCATCGCCGGCCTGTTCCTCGACGACGCCGCCGAGATCATCGAGAAGAACGAATATCCGCTCGATCCGCCTGGCCGGGCGGTGCCGACGCTGCGGGCGACCATACTGTCGCTGAAGTTCCTGGCGGTCGTCATCCTCGGCAACATCGTCGCGCTTTTCATGCTCCTGATACCGGGGGTGAACATCGCGGCCTTCTTCCTCGTCAACGGCTACCTGCTCGGCCGCGAATATTTCGAGTTCGCCGCCATGCGCTTCCGTGAAGAGGCGGAGGCCAAGGCGCTTCGGAGGCGACATTTCGGCACCGTTTTCCTCGCCGGGCTGGTGATCGCCGCCTTCCTTGCCGTGCCGGTGCTCAACCTTCTGACCCCGCTCTTCGCGGCGGCGCTGATGGTGCATCTCTACAAGATGGTATCGGAGGAGGAGAGGCCGAGGCGCTAGGTCGCCTGCTCCGCGGGCACCTCTCCCGCGGAAGTGTCAAGTAGAGGTTCTTGGTCGATCGGCACGAGCGGCGCCGGCACGTCGTTCGTCTTGACCGGCGCCTTGCATAGATCGGCGATGATGCAGCGCTCGCATTCCGGCCGGCGCGCCTTGCACACATAGCGGCCGTGCAGGATCAGCCAGTGATGCGCATGGCGCAGGAATTCGGGCGGGATGATCTTCAGCAGGCCGGCCTCGACCTCCTCCGGCGTCTTGCCGGGCGCCAGGAGCAACCGGTTGCCGAGCCGGAAGATATGCGTGTCCACCGCGAGCGTCGGCTTGCCGAAGACGTTGTTCAGCACGACGTTGGCGGTCTTGCGGCCGACGCCGGGCAGTTTGACCAGTTCCTCGCGGCTGTCCGGCACCTTGCCGCCATGGTCGCGGATCAGCGCCTCGGAGAGCGCCAACACGTTTTTCGCCTTGGCGCGCCACAGGCCGATCGTGCGGATATGGTCGGCGATGCCGCCCTCGCCGAGGGCCGCCATCTTTTCCGGCGTGTCCGCGATGGCAAAGAGCTTCCTCGTCGCCTTGTTGACGCCGGCGTCGGTCGCCTGCGCCGAAAGCACCACGGCGACCAGCATGGTGAAGGCGTTTGTGTAATCGAGTTCGCTCCTCGGCTCCGGCCGCTGCACCGAAAATCGGCGGAAAATTTCGTGGATCTCGTCCGGGGAATAGGGAATTTTCCGGCGCCTGACACGCCCCGAGGCGGCAGGCGGCTTTTGTTTCGCCGGTAACGCCGATTTGCTGTTCCGCTTTTGCATTCCCCCTCTATAATTCTTCTCATGAGCGAGACAATCGCCGCCGACGAACCGTTCTTCCGGGCGCTTCTGAAGCCGCACCGGTCGCTCGGCCGCACCGGCTTCCTCGTTCTCATGAGCGCGCTCGGCTTCGGCTGGCTGGTTACGAGCATCATCTTTCTCGTCCACGGCGCCTGGCCGGTTTTCGGCTTCTGCGGCCTCGACATGCTCGGCATCTATGTCGCCTTCCGGCTGAACTACCGCGCCGCGCGCGCCCGCGAGGAGGTGACGCTGTCGCGCACCCTGCTCGATATCCGCAAGATCGCGCCTTCGGGGAAATCCGAGGCGCACAGCTTCAACCCATTCTGGACGCGCTTCTCGGTCAGCCGCCACAGCGAAATCGGCATCACGCAGATGTCGGTGACTTCGCGCAACGAGACGGTGGCCATCGGCAGCTTCCTCAATCCGGACGACCGGGAAAGCTTCGCGAAGGCCTTTTCGCGGGCCTTGGCGACCGCGAAGGGGCGGTAGCGGAAGCAATTTTCAACCCTAGGTACAAGAGCAGGAAACGGGTGGGAAATTTCCTCTCGCCCGACGATATTGCGGTCAATCAATCATTCCGCCATGGAGGCCGACATGAACGCGCAGACCGCAGTCCTTCAGAGGGACATCACGCCCGACGGTAGCGACTATGAAGTCGTCCGCCGGTGCATCGAGAAGATCAGCCTCGACTATCGCGACCAGCCCTCTCTGGAGGTGCTGGCCGAGGCGGTGGGCGACACACCGACAGGGCTGCAGAAACTCTTCACCCGCTGGGCGGGGCTGAGCCCCAAGGCCTTCCTGCAGGCGGTGACGCTCGACCACGCCCGGCGGCTGCTCGACGAGGGCGCGCCGCTGCTCGACGCGGCCTACGAGGTCGGCATGTCCGGGCCTGGGCGTCTGCACGATCTCTTCGTCACGCATGAGGCGATGTCGCCCGGCGACTACAAGACGCGCGGCGCCGGGCTGACGGTCCGCTACGGCTATCACATCTCGCCCTTCGGCGTTGCGCTCATCATGGTGACCGAGCGCGGGCTTGCCGGTCTTGCCTTCTCCGATCCGGGCCGCGAGCGCGAGGCCTTCGCCGACATGTCGGCACGCTGGCCGAACGCGGCTTACGTCGAGGACATGTCGGCGACGGCGCCCTATGCCGCCCGGATCTTCGATCCCGCGAGATGGCGATCGGACGAGCCGCTCAGGGTCGTCATGATCGGCACCGATTTCCAGGTGCGGGTCTGGGAGGCGCTGCTCCGCATCCCGATGGGCCGGGCGGTGAGCTATTCCTCGATCGCCAGCGAGATCGGCGCGCCGAAGGCCTCGCGGGCCGTCGGCGCGGCGGTCGGCGCCAACCCGATGTCGTTTGTCGTGCCCTGCCACCGCGCCGTCGGCAAGTCCGGCGCGCTGACCGGCTACCATTGGGGCCTGACCCGCAAGCGCGCCATCCTCGGCTCGGAAGCTGGACAGATCGCCGGACACTGAACGGGCGCTCTTCCCAATCGCGTCTGACATGGTCTAGCCTTCCGAAACCGCGTTTCGGAAGGCGTCCATCTGACCATGATCACCGTCCTCGGCTCCATCAATCTCGACCTGATCGCCACCGTCGAGCGATTGCCGGCCCCGGGCGAAACCGTCACAGGCGGCGACTTCGGCACGGCGCCGGGCGGCAAGGGCGCCAACCAGGCGCTCGCCGCGTGTCGGGCCGGGGCGCAGGTCCGGATGATCGGCGCCGTCGGAAAGGACGCCTTCGCCACCGAGGCGTTGTCGCTCCTGGAAGGAGGCGGCGCCGACCTTTCCCATATACGGCGGATACATGCCCCCACTGGCACGGCGCTGATCCTGGTCGATCCGAAGGGAGAAAATGTCATCGCCGTCGTGGCGGGCGCCAACGGCTCGGTGCTCCCCGGCGATATCTCAGCGGCCGAACTGAAGAAAGGCGACTATCTGCTCCTCCAGCAGGAAATCCCGCTGCCGACGGTGGAAGCCGCATTGCGCTATGCCAGGGAGGCGGGCGCGATTTCCGTCCTCAACACGGCGCCCTTCCGCGCCGAAGCAGCCGCCTTCATCGGCGAAGCCGACTACATTGTCGCCAACGAGACCGAGTTCGATCTCTACGCCGACGCGCTCTCGCTGCCGAAGGGAGACCGGCCCGCCCGCATGGCGGCCTTTGCCGGGCGCACGGGACGCACGGTGATCGTTACGCTCGGCAGTGAAGGCGTGCGCGCCGCGACGCCCGGCGAATCGATCGCGATCTCGGCGCTCAAGGTGAAGCCAGTGGATACGGTCGGGGCGGGAGACACGTTCTGCGGCTATCTCGCCGCCTCTCTCGCCTCCGGCCTCTCTCTGGAAGGCGCGCTCCGCCGCGCCGCCGCGGCCGCCTCGCTCGCCTGCACGAAAGAAGGCGCGCAGCCGTCGATCCCGCTCGCGGCGGAGGTCGACAAGGCCATGAAAGGCTGAGGAGGGCGTTTGCGCTGACCGCCGCGCCGGACGGGCGCTGTCGGCGACGCGCTTCCGCCTGCCGATAAGGATCGGCGGCGGCTTTCTGGTCGGGGGCGGGCTGCGGCACGCCTTCTGCCGGGCGCCTGATCAGGCTCTGCTTTCGCGCACCGTGTCGCGCCGGACGAGCGGCGCTTCCAGAAATCGGCTGGCGGGCGCCCGCTCGGCGGCGGCCTCGCTCATCGTCGCGAGATCGACGACCGCGGCCGCGAGTTCCTCGACCGGCGGCGAGAAGCTCGTCAGCCGGTAGGAGAGCCAGCTTGCCTGTTCGATGTCGTCGAAGCCGATGACGCTGATTTCGTCGGGAATGAGAAGCCCGAATTCATGCCGCGCCACGTCGAGAAAGCCGCAGGCGATAAGCTCGGTCACGCAAAACGCCGCGTCCGGCCGATCCGGGCCGGCGAGCAGCGCACGCGCGCCGGCGGCGCCGGCCTCGTAGCTGGTGCGGCCCTTGCGCGCCACCGCGACCGTCACGCCCGCCATTTGCGCGGCTTCGATGAAGCCTGCTTCGCGCGCCATCAGGCTCGGCGTTCCCGCCTCGGAGGCGACGACGGCCAGGCGCGTGCAGCCCACCTTGAGGAAGGTTTCCAGTGCGGTCTTCCCCGCCAGCCGGTTGTCGAGCGACAGATTGTATGGGCCGGCCAGCCGGTCGTCGCGATTGATGAGGATCAGCCGCTGGCCGTTGTCGAGGCAGGTGCGGATGATCGAGTGCGCCGGCGTGCCGGACAGCACCACCGTGGCGTCGGCGCGGTAGTTGAGCGTCTGCCTCAGCGCATGCTCGACATTCTCGCTCGGCCCCGTCGTGTCGATCACCATCGCCACCTTGCCGGCCTCCTGCAGATGCCGGGCAAGCGTGCGCACCATGCGCGACATGTAGGGCGTGTCGCTGTCGGCCACGACCAGGCAGACGATGCCTGTCGACTTTCGCAACAGCCCGCGCGCCAGATGGTTGACGTGGTAGCCGAGCTTCTCGGACGCCTTGATGACACGCTGGCGCGTCTCTTCCGAAACGCTGGCTCCCGGCGTGAATGTGCGCGAGACGGCAGAGCGCGACACGCCGGCGAGTTCCGCCACCTGTTTGGCGCTGGCGAATGCTTTGCGGGTCTTGATCGGATCCATGAGGGCAAACGGAGCTGAAGTGCCGCTATCTTGCACCGTCACGGCGGATCGAACAAGATGATGGTCCTTCGCTCCAAATAGCCGGGTTGGCGGTAGGGGGCGATTGACAGGCACGCCAAAGTGCATCAGTGTTGCACAGGTGTGCAATCGCAGCCTTGGAACCCTCCGGCATTTGCGGCGGGGTTGGCGGGACAAGTCAAAAAAGCGATGCACACGGCCGCTAAGGGAGGATTCGGCGATTTCACGTCACGGGGCCAGGCTATGAACGCGTATTCGTCGATCGCGGCGAAGGGGCTCGCTGCGCGGTCGGGGGCGGCTGCACCCGACGCTGCGCCCTTTCTCGAGGTCGACAGCGCCAGCGTGCGCTACGGCAGCACCAGCGTGCTCGAGAATCTGAGCCTGGGCGTCCGGCGCGGCGAGTTCGTCGCGTTGCTCGGCTCGTCGGGATGCGGCAAGACCACGCTTCTGCGCACCATCGCCGGCTTCATGATGCCGACATCCGGCGCCATCCGCGTCGGCGGCCGCGACGTCACCCGCCAGCCGCCGGACAAGCGCGGCATGGCGCTCGTCTTTCAGTCCTATGCGCTGTGGCCGCATATGACCGTCGCGCGCAATATCGGTTATGGGCTCAGATTGCGCGGCAAGCCGCGCCAGGAGATCGCCGCGCGCGTCGCCGAAATCCAGTCCCTCCTTGGGCTGGAAGGGCTCGGCGAACGCAAGCCGGCGGCGCTATCGGGAGGCCAGCGCCAGCGCGTGGCGCTGGGCAGGGCGCTTGCGATCAGCCCGGACATCCTGCTTCTCGACGAGCCGCTTTCCAACCTCGACGCACGTATCCGCCTGACCGTCCGCCACGAGATCAGCGCGTTGCAGAAAAGGCTCGGCATCACCGCCATCCATGTCACGCACGACCGCGAGGAGGCCATGGTGATGGCCGACCGCATCGTCATCCTGAATGCCGGCCGCATCGCCCAGATCGGGACGCCGCAGGAGGTCTACAACCGGCCTGCCTCCGCCTTCGTCGCAGCCTTCATGGGCGCGGAGAACGTCGTGCCGTTGTTGGTCGAGGCGGGAGGCGAGCGGCTCAGGATCGCCGCCGGGCCGCACAACCGCGCCGCCAGCATTCCCGCCGAAGGCCGGCGGCTGGGCGGCCGTGTCGTGGAGGCCCGCTTCCGCTCGGAGGCGGCGGAACTCCATGCCGCGAGCGAATTTCCAAAGGACCGCGCCACCGACGACGCGCTCGTGCTCGACGGCGCCGTGATACAGGCGAGCTATCCGGGCGGCGTCTGGCGCCATGTGGTCAAGATCGGCGAGGCGGCGGTCGTCGTCGACTCGTCACATGCCTTTGCTAACGGAGAAGCCGTGTCGGTGCGGGTGCCGGCCGACGCGCTGTTCCTGTTCGATGCAACCGATTGCAGAAAGGGTGAGGAGGAGCTTCGCTGACCCTTTTGCATCGTGGCGGCCGCCGCCACGCAACGTCCGAAGCTGGGAGAACACGATGAAGAAACTACTTTATGGAGCGGCTCTTGCAGCGGCTCTCGGGGCCACGCCGGCGCTTGCCGCCGAACTCACCGTCATCACGGCGGGCGACCAGAACATGGTCGATTACGTGAACAACTATCTCGGTCCGCTCTTCGAGAAGCAGAATCCGGGAAACACGGTCAAGGCCGTCGGCACCGGGCCGGGCGACGCCGGCTCGCAGAAGATCATCGAGCGGCTGGAGGCGCAGAAGCAGGCCAACAAGGACAAGTGGGACGTCGACGTCGCCGTCGTCCACGAGAAGGCGGCAGGCGAACTGGTCAAGGAGGATCTCCTCAAGAAATACCGCGCCGACATCAAGACCGGCTCGATGGTGACGCGCCCCAACGCCGACATGGCGCTCGGCACGGACGTCAAGGGTTATGTCATGCCCATGTTCAACAGCCAGACGGCCATTGCCTACAATCCGCAGCTCGTGCCGAACCCGCCGAAGAGCTACGCGGAACTGGCGAAATGGGTGAAGGAGAACCCCAAGCAGTTCGGCTACAACGGCATCAAGGGCGGCATGTCGGGCGTCGCCTTCGTCGTCGGCTGGGTCTACGCCAACGCCGGCGACGCCAAGACGCTGGAGCAGGGGCCTTTCAAGCCGGATGAGAAGGCCGACTGGTCGAAGGCGCTGGAATCGCTCAAGGAATTCAACCAGAACGTGACCTTCACGCCCGGCAATGCCGGCACGCTCGACATGCTGGCGCGCGGCGAGATCGCCATGGGCCCGGTCTGGGTCGACATGTTCTACACCTGGCAGGCGAGCGGCCAGCTTCCGCCCGACCTCAAGCTGATCCTGCCCTCGCCCGGCATGCCCGGCCAGCCGATGCACTATGTCATCCCGGCCAAGGCCGAACACGCCAAGCTCGCCGAGAAGTTCATCGCGCTGGCGACGAGTCCCGACGTACAGGCCAACGGCATCGTCAAGAAGTTCAACTGGTATCCGGGCATCGATGCGAGCCACGTCAAGCCGAAGCTCGATGAAGCGACCTGGAACAAGCTCTTCACCGACATCTCGCCGAAGGAACTCGCGGAGTACGGCAAGCCCTTCCCGATCAAGCCCTATTTCGACGGCATCCTCGAAGCTTACGAAAAGCAGGTGGCGAACTGAGGAGTGGATTAGACCTCTAGTCCATAGACCTGATGTTGTTGCGCACCCCCCTCTGGCCTGCCGGCCATCTCCCCCTCAAGGGGGGAGATCAGCCGCTTCGACTTTGCTGCCCGCTTGATACGTCGCCGATTGGCGGCGGTCGATCTGACAGCCAATCTCCCCCCTTGAGGGGGAGATGGCCGGCAGGCCAGAGGGGGGTGCGAAGGAATGCCATCCCGCTGAGGGATGCCTGACCAATGCGCCGCTACCTTCCGGGCCTGCTGCTCGTCTCGCCGGCGCTGGCGATCATCGTGCTTCTGTTCCTCGTGCCGCTGGCTGGCGCGGTGACGGGCGCGTTCCAGAACAGCGACGGCGGCCTCAGCTTCGGCAATTTCATCAAGACCTACCAGCTCTACAGCACGGATATCCTCTTCACGATCGTGATCGTGGCCCTTTCGGCGCTCCTGACCGCGGCCGTTTCGGTGGCGCTCGCCGGCTATCTGACGCTCGGCGCCAGTCCGGTCGCGGTAAGCATCCTGCGCTGGCTCTACCGCTGGCCGCTCTTCATTCCCTTCATCGTCGTCGGCCAGATCCTGCGCACTTTCCTCGCCAAGAACGGGCTGATGAACAATATCTTCGTCGCCAGCGGGCTGATCACGCCTCTGCACACGGTCGGCTTTCTCGACTGGCGCGGCATCGTCATCGCCTTCGTCTGGAAGCAGACCCCCTTCGTCACGCTCCTGCTCGCCGGAGCCATGGCATCCATCGACCGCGGCACGATCGAGGCGGCGCGCAATCTCGGCGCTTCGCGCCTCCGCATCCTGCTCGAGATCGTGCTGCCGCAGGCCGCGCCGACGCTGATGGTGGCGCTGACATTGAGCATCGTCACCATGATGTCGGTGCTTTCCGTGCCGCTGATGATTGCCTCGCAATCGCCCACCATGATCACCGTTGACATGGCCTTCCGCATCAACGCCTATGGCGACTACGGCGTGGCGAATGCGCTCGGCCTCGTGTCGCTCGTGCTGACCGGAGCGGTCGCCTGGATCTATCTGCGTCAGACGATGCGGGAGAATGCGCGATGAGCGCGGTGGCGCAAACGGCCGCGCCGGCCCGCTCCGTGGATTGGGCGTGGATTCCGCGCGCGGTCCTGTTCGGGCTTCTCGCCTTCATCATCTTCGGGCCGCTCGTCAACCTGCTGCTCTGGACGGTGACGGAGAAGTGGTACTTCCCGCATGCTCTGCCGCTCGAATACGGGCTGTCATATTGGGGCAGGGTGTTCGCGCCGCGCGGCAACGCCATGGCTTCGCTCGGCACCAGCGCGCTGGTCGCCTGCCTGACCGTGTTCCTCTCGCTCCTTCTGGCGATCCCTGCCGGCTATGCGCTGGCGCGGCTGAAGCTCCCCTTCCGCAGTCTCATCCTGCTCGCGCTGCTCGTGCCCAACGCCTTCCCGAACCTGCCGATCTACGTCAACATCGCCCGGCTCTTCTACCAGATCGGCCTCAACGGCACGATCCTCGGCGTCGTTCTCGTGCACACGACGCACGGTCTCGTCTATGCGGTGTGGATCGCCACCGCCGCCTTCGGCGCCATCGAGCCCGAACTCGAAGAGGCGGCGCGCTCCTCCGGCGCGAGCGCTTTCCGCGCGTTCCGCGACGTGATGCTGCCGCTCGCCGCGCCCGGCCTGATGGCGAGCGCCATCTTCGTCTTCCTGGAGTCGCTCGACGAGTTCACCGGCACGTTCTTTGTCGGCGCGCCGGACGTGACGACGCTGCCGCTGCTGCTTTATACGTCCGCGGCGGGCGGCAACTACCAGATCGCCTCGATCACGGCACTGATCCTGCTCGTCCCCTCCATCGCCTTCATGTTCGTGGTGGAGCGTTTCCTGCGCGCCGACGTTCTTGCCAACATAGGCAAGTAAATCATGGCTCCTGGCGTACACTCGATCTGGCTGATGCCGGCCGCGGACGATGCGGAGTCGCTGGCGCGCATGGTCGACGACCTTGCCGGGCGCTTCGGTTCGCCGCGTTTCAAGCCGCATTTGACGCTGGTCGAGGACATGGAGAGAAGCGCTGACGATCTCGCTCCTCTCGTCGAACGGGTCGCGGCAGGCGTCGCGCCCTTCGAGGCGCCCATCGTGGAGATCGGCGTAAGCGATCTCTTCTTCCGATCCTTCTATGCGCGCTTCGCTGCCGAGGGGCCGCTTCTTGAGTTGAAACGGCGCGCGATCGACAACATCCTCCCGGGCGACATCGCCGAATTCATGCCGCACATCTCGCTCGCCTACGGCGTCGCCGAGACGTTGGAGAAGCGCAGCGCGCTCGCGGAAGCCGAAACCCTGCTGCTTGGCCAGCCGGTACGCTTCGACCGTGTCTGCGTCGTCGCCTCCGGCAAGGAGCTTCCGATCGAGAGCTGGGCCATCCGCACGGAAAGCCGGCTTTCCGCCTGAACCTGCCTGACTGGCCGCGTTCCTTCGCCACCCGCGCAAGGCCGGATTGACGCTCCGGTAACGCCGGCATGGTAGCGTCGCCTTGACAAGCAAGAGCCGGGCCAGTTTTGTTTCCGGCATAATGATTTCGTCGGAGACCGTCCGGCGAGACACGGGACGCGCGGACAAAACGGCAATGGGGCTCTCGGCCAGGCTGCAGCTCAGGCAGTCGCAATCGCTGGTGATGACGCCGCAGCTGATGCAGTCGATCAGGCTGCTGCAGCTCAGCCATGCCGAGCTGGAGCTTTTCGTCGATGAGGAGATCGAGCGCAATCCGTTGATCGAACGCGCCAACGATGAAGCTGCCGAGCTGCCGGGGCAACCCGCGGGCGATGGCGACACGGACTATCCGGTGCAAGACGGTTCGGAGCCCGATTGGAGCGCCGCATCCATGTCGAGCCGCCTTGACGCCTCGCTGGAAAACGTCTTTCCCGACGATCCCGGCGTGCGCGAGGCGATCGGCCTCGACCTCGCGGCGCAGTGGAAATCGGCGCGTGGCGGCGGCGGAAACTCGCTCGACCGCGATGGCTTCGACCTCGAAGAGGTCGCGGCCGCCCCGGTGACGCTTCGCGATCACTTGCGCGAGCAGATCGCCTTCGCCTTCGCCGATCCCGTCTTGCGGGCCGTCGCCCTCGATCTCGCGGACGCGCTCGACGACAGCGGCTATCTGCGCGCCGACCTTCAGGAAATCGCCGCGCGGCTGGCGATCGGCGAGGAAGCGGTCGCCGAGGCGCTCTCCATCTGCCAGAGCTTCGATCCGCCCGGGGTCTTCGCCCGCGATCTTGCGGAATGCCTGGCGTTGCAGCTTCGAGCGCGAGACCGGCTCGACCCGGCAATGGCGACGCTGATCGGGAACCTCGAGCTCCTCGCGCGCCGCGACTTCCGCGCGCTCTCCCGCCTGTGTGGCGTCGGCCAGGAAGACCTGCTCGACATGCTTGCCGAAATTCGGGCGCTCGATCCAAGGCCGGGCATGGCCTTTGCCGGCGGCGCCGCCGATGTGATCGTCCCCGACATCCTTGTCCGCGCCGCGGCCGACGGAAGCTGGCAGGTCGAGCTCAATCCCGACACGCTGCCGCGCGTCCTTGTCGACAACGCCTATTACGCGCGGGTCAGTTCGGTAACGAAGGATCGCGCGGAAAAGGAATTCCTGGCGGAATGCCTGCAGAACGCCACCTGGCTGCAGCGCAGCCTCGACCAGCGGGCAAGGACGATCCTCAAGGTCGCTTCGGAAATCGTGCGCCAGCAGGACGGTTTCCTCGTCCATGGCGTGCGCCATTTGCGTCCGCTCAACATGAAAAGCATAGCCGACGCGATCGGGATGCATGAATCGACGGTGAGCCGGGTCGCCAACAACAAATATATGCTGACACCGCGCGGCGTCTTCGAGCTGCGTTATTTCTTCACCTCCGCCATCGCGGGCGCCGGTGCGGAAGACGCGCACTCATCCGAGGCGGTCCGCGACCGCATTCGCCAGCTCATCGACCAGGAAGAACCGGGCGATGTGCTTTCCGACGATTCGATTGTGGACAAGCTCAGAGAAAGCGGCGTCGACATCGCCAGAAGGACGGTCGCCAAGTATCGGGAAGCAATGAACATTCCCTCGTCCGTGGAGCGCCGCCGCGAGAAGAAGGCGGTGGCCGCGCTCGGCTGAGCACACCTGCGGAGCCCGGCGAAAGCTGCTTCCATCGGTTGACATGCCCGTCCATACCCACTAGTAGGCCGCCCGCATGAGGCGGGGGTGGCGCCGCAGGCTTGCCGAGGGCGAGCCGCGGCCTTTGGCCCGCGACGGTCCGGCGATCAGCCCGACGGCGGAGGCGCCGCCTGCCGAAAAAGCGGCGGTTGTTGAAAAAATCATGTTCAAAATCAGAAACTTGAAGTGCGCATCCGCGCAATACTCCCTATCTTTCCACTATCCCGCATCGGCGCGGCTCAACCTTGTGCACATCGGCCATGGGTATAAACTCTGCCCATCGGGTCACAACGAGAGGTCGGACTTCCGATGAATCTGCGCATATCTGGCAAGCACATGGACATTGGCGATGCGTTCCGCACACGCATCGAGGGCCGCATCGGCGAAGCCGTGGATAAATATTTCGACGGCAGCTATTCGGGCACGGTGACGGTGGAGAAGTCGGGGTCGCGCTTCTCCGCCGACTGCATGATCCATCTCGACACCGGCATGGCGCTTCAGGCCGCAGGCGAGGCGCAGGAGCCGACCTCCGCCTTCGATGCCGCCGCCGAGCGCATCGAGAAGCGGCTGAGGCGCTACAAGCGCCGGCTGAAGTCGCACAAGGCAACCGCATCGGAACCGGACATGACGGCAGCCTATCGCGTCATGGAGCCGCTCGCCGACGACGACACGGAGATACCCGACGACTACGCGCCCGCGGTCGTGGCGGAATCGATCGTGTCGCTCCGCACGATGACGGTAGCCTCGGCCGTCATCGAGCTCGATTCCCGCGACAGCCCGGTATTCGTGTTCCGGCAGGCGGGGAGCGGGCAAGTCAATATCGTCTATCGCCGCCCGGACGGGAACATCGGCTGGATCGATCCGGCCACTATAGCGGGCAACGGCTGAACGAGGAAACGCATAGGGAGCGCCGGCCGGACAGGCGGCTGGCGGGGCCAAGACGAAGTCCACAAGAGGACACCCACACAGGGACACGGACAAATGGATCTCAGCGATCTGATCGAGGTTCCGGCGATCATGCCGGCCTTGAAGGCGAATTCCAAGAAGCAGGTACTGCAGCTTCTCGCGGAAAAGGCGGCGCGGATCACCGGGCTGCCCGAGCGCGAAATCTTCGACACGGTGTTGCGCCGCGAGAAGCTCGGCTCGACTGGCGTCGGCAACGGCATCGCCATACCGCACGGCAAGATTCCCGGCGTGCGCCGCATCACCGGCGTCTTCGCGCGGCTCGAGCAACCGGTGGACTTCGATTCGCTCGACGATCAGCCCGTCGATTTGGTGTTCCTGCTCCTGGCCCCGGAAGGGGCCGGCGCCGACCATCTGAAGGCGCTGTCGCGCATTGCGCGCGTGTTGCGCGATACCGATACGGTCGACAAGATCCGCGGCACCTCCGACGCCGCGGCGATTCACGCTTTCCTCGCGCAGACGCCGGCCTCGCACGCCGCCTGAGCGCCCTTCGTGGGATCCAAAGCGAAAACGGGCAGCCGGTCGGGCTGCCCGATTTGTCATTGGCGATTGTTCGTTGGTTTTTGCCGGCTGGAGGCCTAGTGCAGGCTTACCGGCGTCAGATCGTTCTCGAGCGCTCCGGCAAGCGCCGCCGCGCGCGCATCCGTCAGCAGGATGGGCTGGCCGTTCGCCGCGAACAGTGCCCACAGCGTCGTTCCGGGCTTTAGGTTCGGAATTCCGGGGAAACGGCCCATCAACTCTTCCGCGCCGATCTCGCGCATATAGGCGACCACGCCTTCGCCGAGATGGGCGAACTGGGCTTCGGTCAGGGCATTCGCTTCAAGAGTAGTGTTCTTTTCCATGTTCTCGGTCATTTCAGCCTCCTTTCGCGAACCCTCCCATGGACCGGTTCGCACAGAGCCATCGGTGAAGGTCAGTCTTTCACCGAAATGTTGATTTTCCGTACCAGGCGCTGCGGTTCGGGCCGGTCCAGGTCTATCGACAGGAGCCCGTTCCTAAGCTCGGCTGAGGTTACCCTCATGCCCTCGGCGAGCATGAAAGCCCGCACGAACTGGCGCGCCGCGATTCCCCGATGCAGATATTCACGCTCGCCTTCGTCTTCCTGTTTGCCGCGGATGACGAGCTGGTTTTCTTCCGTCGTGATATCGAGATCGCTTTCCTCGAATCCGGCCACGGCCAGCGTGATGCGCAGCCGCACGGATTCCGAATCCGGATCGCGCAATCGCTCGATATTGTAAGGCGGATAACCGTCGCCCGTTTTCGCCAGGCGTTCCAGCGTCTTTTCCATGGCGTCGAACCCCAACATCAGCGGGCTCGAAAAAGGCGTCATTCGTGTCATTTCCTGTCCTCGAAGAGCGACGTGGAAACGGAAAAACCCTGATGGCGTTTTTCCGCACGATGCTGATATGGTCCGCGCCGCGAACGAATTCAAGTCGGTGGAGGCGAGGAAAAAAGCATGGCCGGGACGCGCAGGATCATCATCGATACGGACCCCGGCCAGGACGACGCCGTCGCCATCCTGCTGGCGCTGGCGAGCCCGGAACTGGACGTGGTCGGCATCACGGCCGTCGCCGGAAACGTGCCGCTCGAACTCACCGAGAAAAATGCGCTCAAGATCTGCGAGCTCGCCGGAAAGACGGAGACGAAGGTCTATTCCGGAGCCGTCCGGCCGCTCGTGCGGCCGTTGGTGACGGCCGAGCATGTGCACGGCAAGACCGGCCTCGACGGACCGAACCTCCCCGAGCCGACGATGAGGCTGCAGGACAAGCACGCGGTCGATTTCCTGGTCGAGACGCTGATGCGCGAGGAGCCGGGCTCGATCACGCTTTGCCCGCTCGGGCCGCTCACGAATGTCGCGCTGGCGCTGATCCGCGAGCCGAGGATCGCGCCGCGCATCAAGGAAATCGTCCTGATGGGCGGCGCCTATTTTGAGGTCGGCAACATCACGCCGACGGCGGAGTTCAACATCTATGTCGATCCGCATGCGGCCGACGTGGTGTTCCGCTCGGGCGTTCCGATCGTCATGATGCCGCTCGACGTGACCCACAAGGCATTGACCTCCAAGGCCCGCGTGGCGGCGTTCCGCGCCCTCGGCAACAGGGCCGGCATGGCGGTCGCCGAGATGCTCGGCTTCTCCGAGCGCTTCGACAAGGAGAAATATGCCGGCGACGGGGGACCGCTGCACGACCCTTGCGTGATCGCCTACCTCATCCAGCCGGAGCTCTTTTCCGGGCGGAATTGCAATGTCGAGATCGAGACGGGATCGGAACTCACCATGGGCATGTCCGTGATCGACTGGTGGGGCGTGACCGACCGCAAGAAGAACGCGATGGTCATGCGCGAAGTCGATCACGAGGCCTTCTTCGCTCTGCTGGTCAGCCGCATCGGCCGGCTTTGAAAGTCGTTTGAGCCGTCAGGCTGGGGCGAAAACGGTATTTGGCGAGCGCTGACGATATCGTGTCCGGATGGGTGACTTTCCCTTTCGGCCGCTCTGTTGTAGGTAGCGTCGGCGGCGGATGAAGCGGGGACATTCAAACGCCCTCTTACAGCTTCACCGGGTTGGCGCATGAAACTTTCAAAGCTCGTGCCTGCGGTCGTCATCGGCCTAGCATTGCTGGCCGCCGCCGCCTGCACGGAATCGCAGAGTTCCGACAGCCCGCCGGCGCCCCCGCCTCCGGCGGTGAGCGTCGTCAAGGTGAAGGCCGAACCGGTCCCGATTGTCAGCGATCTGCCCGGCCGCATCGCGCCGACGCGCATCGCGGAGGTCAGGCCGCGCGTCACCGGCATCGTCGTGAAGCGGGTCTTTGAGCAGGGCAGCCTCGTCAAGGAAGGCGACGTGCTCTACCAGATCGATCCCGCGCCGTTCCGCGTGCAGGTCGAAAGCGCCCAGGCGACGCTGCAGCGGGCGCTGGCCGCGCAGAATCTCGCCCGCCAGCAGGCCGACCGGCAGAAGGAGCTCCGCCAACGCAACATTTCGAGCGCGCAGGACCTGGACAGCGCCTTGGCGCAGCTTGCCCAGGCGGACGCCGACGTGGCGGCTGCCCGCGCCGGTCTCGACGCGGCGAAGCTCGACCTCCAATATTCGGATGTGAAGGCGCCCATCAGCGGCCGCATCGGCCGGGCGATGATCACCGAGGGCGCGCTGGTTAACGGCAACGGCAGCGAGAATCTGGCGACGATCCAGCAGCTCGATCCGGTCTACGCCGATTTCACCCAGCCTTCGGAGGAAATGCGACGGCTGCGCAAGGCGCTGAAAGCAGGCCTCCTGAAGAGCCCCGCCGACGGGCAGGCGACCGTCAAGCTGCTCTTCGACGACGGCAGCGAGTATCCGCATCCCGGCCGGCTGCTCTTTTCGGAATCGACGGTCGACGAGACGACGGGCCAGATCACCATGCGCGCGGAGTTCCCGAATCCGGACGGCGACCTGCTGCCCGGCCTGTATGTCCGTGTCCTCATCGAGCAGGCCGTCGACCAGTCGGCGCTGACCGTGCCGGTCCAGGCCGTCCAGCGGGACAGCAGCGGCAAGGCGCAGCTTTATGTCGTCGACAAGGACAATGTCGCCGAAATGCGTCCGGTGACGGTGGGGCGGACGACCGGCCAGCAGGTGGTGATAACCGCCGGCCTGAAGGAGGGCGAGCAGGTCGTGGTCGAAGGCTTCCAGAAGATCCATTCCGGCGCGAAAGTCGAACCGGAAGCCTGGAAGCCGGCGGACAACACGCTGTCGGCGACGCAGAGCAAGGCGGAAGCCGGTTAGAACGATCTGATGCCCAGTTTCTTCATCGACCGGCCCATCTTCGCCTGGGTCGTTGCCATTTTCATCATGATCGCGGGCGCGATTTCGCTGCCGCTCCTGCCGGTATCGCAATATCCGAACGTCGCGCCGCCGACGCTGACGGTCTACACGCACTACAACGGCGCACCGCCCGAAGACATCTACCAGAGCGTGACGCAGTTGATCGAGCAACAGCTCAACAGCGTCCCGAATCTGCTCTACTACGAATCGACGTCAGATTCGTCCGGTCTCGCCCGCATCGTGGTGACCTTCCAGCCCGGAACGAATCTCAACCAGGCGAGCGTCGATACGCAGAACGCCATCAACCGCGTCCAGGCGCGGCTTCCCGAGGAGGTCTCCCGCCAGGGCGTGCAGATCTCCCCGTCGGGCAGCGGCTTCCTGATGTTCATCGGCCTGAAATCGACCGACGGCAAGACCGACGCGGTCGGCCTCGGCGACTATCTCGACCGCAACGTCGTCGGCGAGATATCGCGCCTGCCGGGCGTCGGCCAGGTGCAGCTCTTTTCGCCGAAGCGCGCCATGCGCATCTGGATGGACCCGGAGAAGATGCTGGGCCTCAACTTGTCGGTCGACGACGTGATGAAGGCCATCAGCGCGCAGAACGCGCAGGTGTCCGCCGGCCGCATCGGCTCCAAGCCGAATCCGGTGAACCAGCAGATTTCGGCGACCGTGCTGGTCAAGGGCCAGCTTTCGACGCCAGACGATTTCGGCTCGATCGTCCTGCGCGCCAATCCGGACGGTTCGACGGTCAGGCTGCGCGACGTGGCGAAGATCGAGATCGGCGCAGAGACCTACAATTTCTCGACCCGCATCGACGGCCAGCCGGCGGCCGGCATCGGCGTGCAGCTTTCGCCGACCGGCAATGCGCTCGCCACGTCGAACCTGGTGCGCGCCAAGATGGCGGAGCTCGCGAAGTTCTTCCCGCCGGGCTACGAATACATGATCCCCTATGACACCTCGCCTTTCGTGCGGGTGTCGATCGAGAAGGTGCTGCACACGCTGCTCGAAGCTATGGCCCTCGTCTTCGTGGTCATGTTCGTCTTCCTGCAGAGCATCCGCTACACGGTCATCCCCGCGCTGGTGGTGCCGGTGGCGCTGCTCGGCGCCTGCGCCATCCTTCTGGCGACGGGCTCGTCCATCAACGTGCTGACCATGTTCGCCATGGTGCTCGCCATCGGCATCCTCGTCGACGACGCCATCGTGGTGGTGGAGAACGTCGAGCGCATCATGGCCCAGGAAGGCCTGCCGCCCAAGCAGGCTACCCGCAAGGCGATGTCTCAGATCACCGGCGCCATTATCGGCATCTGGCTCGTGCTCACCGCCGTCTTCGTGCCGATGGCCTTCTTCCCGGGCGCGGTCGGCGTCATCTACCGCCAGTTCAGCGTGACCATGGTCGGCTCGATCCTGTTCTCCGGCTTCCTGGCGCTGTCGCTGACGCCGGCGCTGTGCGCCAGCTTCCTGAAGCCGGTCCCCGAGGGCCATCACGAAAAGCGCGGCTTCTTCGGCTGGTTCAACCGCGGCTTCGCCCGCACGACGAGCGGCTACACGTCGATGGTCGGCTGGCTCATCCGCCGCGCCGGGCGCTTCATGGTCATCTATCTCGCCCTCGTCATCGGGCTTGGCTATCTCTTCATCCGACTGCCATCGTCCTTCCTGCCCAACGAGGACCAGGGCTTCGTTCTCGTCGACATGCAGACGCCGCCGGAATCCGCCGGCAACCGGACGCAGCGCGCCGTCGAGAAGGTGGAAGCCTTCTTCGGCAAGGAGCCGGCGGTCGACCACCGCACGGTGATCGAGGGCTATTCCTTCTCAGGCGCCGGCGACAACGCCGCGCTCGCCTTCATCACCTTCAAGGACTGGAGCGTGCGCGGCTTCAAGGATTCCGCGCAGGCGATCGCCCAGCGCGCCAACGCCGCCTTCATGAAGCTGAAGGACGCCGTCGCTTTCGCCCTGTCGCCGCCGCCGATTTCCGGCCTCGGCACCTCGAACGGCTTCACCTTCCGGCTGCAGGACCGAAGCGGCCTCGGCCAGGAGGCGCTCTCGGCCGCCTCGGCGCAATTGCTGGCCGCCGCCGCCAAGGATCCGGTGCTCACCGGCCTGCGCGTCGAGGGACTTCCGGATTCGGCCCAGATCAACCTGATCATCGACCGCGAGAAGGCGAACGCCTTCGGCGTCGCCTTTGCCGACATCAACGCCGCCCTCTCCGCCTATATCGGCTCGGCCTATATCAACGATTTCCCGAATGCCGGACGCCTGCAGC
This sequence comes from Rhizobiaceae bacterium, assembly GCA_051959385.1. Lineage (GTDB taxonomy): Bacteria > Pseudomonadota > Alphaproteobacteria > Rhizobiales > Rhizobiaceae > Mesorhizobium_L. The sequence continues at coordinate 20,476 of JBQCFH010000206.1, forward strand.
GCGTGATGGTGCAGGCAGGCGAGCAGGAGCGCATGCAGGCGGCCGACCTCTTGAAGCTCAACGTCCGCAATGCCTCGGGGGGCATGGTGCCGTTCTCGGCCTTCGCCCATATCGAATGGACGAAGGGGCCGCTGCAGGTCGTCGCCTATAACGGCTACCCGGCGGTGCGCATCAGCGGCAATGCCGCGCCGGGCTACTCCTCGGGCGAGGCCATCAAGGAGATGGAGCGGCTCGCTGGCGACCTGCCGCCCGGTTTCGGCTACGAATGGACCGGCCAGTCGCTGCAGGAGATCCAGTCGGGCTCGCAGGCGCCTTTCCTGATCGGCATGACGATTGTCTTCGTCTTCCTGCTGCTCGCGGCACTTTACGAGAGCTGGTCGATCCCGCTCTCGGTCATGCTGGTCGTGCCGCTCGGCGTCATCGGCGCGGTGCTGGCGGTGATGATGCGCGGCATGTCGAACGACGTCTATTTCAAGGTCGGGCTGATCGCCATCATCGGCCTGTCGGCGAAGAACGCGATCTTGATCATCGAATTCGCCAAGGATCTGCGCGCGCGCGGCATGTCGGTCTTCGACGCGACTGTCGAGGCCTCGCGCATCCGCTTCCGCCCGATCATCATGACCTCGCTCGCCTTCTCGCTCGGCGTGACGCCGCTCGCGGTGGCGGTCGGTGCCAGCGCCGCCAGCCAGAACGCCATCGGCACCGGCGTTCTCGGCGGCATGATCACCGCGACCGTCATCGCGGTTCCCTTCGTGCCGGTGTTTTTCGTCTTCGTGGTGCGGCTCTTCGGCGGACGCAAGGCGCTCGAGGCCAGGCCGAAGGAGGAGCCTGGCCTGCCGCTGGAAGCACCGGCGGAGTGATGCCGAGGCTTGGTGTTCCAGTGCGTCCTTCGAGGCTCCGCGAGCCTCGAAGGACGCATCCTACAGCCCCAGATAGGCCTGCCGCACCCGGTCATCGGCAAGCAGCGCCTCGCCGCTGCCGGAAAGCGTCACGCGGCCGTTCTCCAGCACATAGGCGTGGCTCGCGAGCTTCAGCGACACGGCGACATTCTGCTCGACCAGCACGCAGGTGATGCCCTCGCGGTTGAGATCGACGATCGACTGCAGCATTTCGTGCACCAGCGCCGGGGCGAGCCCCAGCGACGGCTCGTCGAACATGATGAGTTCCGGCGCGCCCATCAGGCAGCGGCCGATGGCGAGCATCTGCTGTTCGCCGCCGGAAAGCGTGCCGGCGGCCTGCGCCCGACGCTCTGCGAGCCTGGGGAACATCTGGTAGACGTGGTCGAGGTTGCGCGGCTTGCCGGCACGCGCGCGCGGCAGCATGGCGCCCGTTTCCAGATTTTCGAGCACCGTCATCGAGGGAAAGATCTGCCGCCCCTCCGCCACCTGGCCGATGCCGAGATCGCAGACCTTGTAGGTCGGCCAGCCGGCGATCTCGGTCCCCTTGAAGCGGATATGGCCGCTGGCCGGCTTCTGCATGCCGGCAATGGTGCGGATGAGCGAAGACTTGCCGGCGCCGTTTGCCCCGACAATGGCGACGATCACGCCCTTTTCGATCGAGATCGAGACGTCGTCGAGCGCCTGCGCGTCGCCGTAGAAGACGTCGAGGCCCGAAACTTCGAGCATCAGGAAAGCTCCTCCGCGCCGAGATAGCAGGCGAGCACGTCGGGATTGCGCGTCACCTCTTCGGGCGTGCCTTCCGCGATCACCTTGCCGTAGTTCAGCACGACGACATGGTGCGAAAGCGCCATCACCGCCCGCATGACATGTTCGATGAGCACGATGGTGACGCCGGTCTCGGCGTTCAGCCGGCGGAAGGTCGCGACCATGCGGTCGGTCTCCGTCGGGCGCAGCCCGGCCATGACCTCGTCGAGCAGGAGCAGCTTCGGCTTCGTTGCCAGCGCGCGCGCCACTTCCAGGCGCTTGCGGTCGGGCAAGGTGATGCTGCCGGGCAGCGCGTCGCGCTTGTCGGCAAGGCCGAGAAGTTCGAGCACATCCAGTGCGTGCCGCCGCGCCTTGCCGACATCGTCCGTCCAGGAGAGCGCCCCGACAGCGACGTTCTCGGCGACCGTGATCCCGCCAAACGGCCGCACCACCTGGAAGGTGCGGCCCACGCCGGCGCGGCAGATCTCGTCCGGCCGCATCCCGGCGATCGAATAGCCGTCGAGCAGCACGTCGCCGCTCGTCGGCTTCAGCGCGCCCGCTATCATGTTGAAAGTGGTCGTCTTGCCGGCGCCGTTCGGGCCGATCAGCGCGTGGATGGCGCCGGGCGGCACCTCGAAGGAGACATTGTCGACCGCGGTCAGGCCGCTGAAGCGGCGGGTCAGCCCTTCGACCTTGAGCGCGGCGGATCGGGTGCTGGCGGCGCTCATCTGACGCGCCCGTCGAGCTTGAGCAGGCCCGCCAGCCACGGCCACACGCCGGACGGGCGGAAGAGCACGATGGCGACGACGCAGAGCCCCCAGAAAAAGGTCTTGATCCCGTCGACATGCAATCCGGCGGTGAGTTCCGTCAAAAGTTCGCCGAGCGGGGTTAGGATGAGCGCGCCGAGGATCGGACCGAAGAGCGTGCCGACGCCACCGACTACCGTACCGAGAATCAGTTCCACCGAGCGGCCGGTGGCGAAGGTCGATTCGGGGAAGAGGTTGTTGTAGTAGAAGGCATACCAGACGCCGGCGATTCCGGTCAGCGCCGACGAGATGGCGACCGCGATCATCTTGTAGCGGAAAAGCGGCACGCCGGCCGCCTCCGCCGCCTCCTGGTCGTCGCGGATCGCCAGCCAGTAGAGGCCGAGCTTGCTGTTGAGGAGAAAGCGGCAAAGCACCAGCGCCGCGCCGGTCAGGATCAGGATCAGATAGTAGAACAGCGTCGGCGGGCCGCGCAGGTTGAGAAGATCGACGCTGCCGGCGTTCTTCACGGGCAGGAACAGGCCTGCCGATCCGCCGAGCCAGGCGCTGTTATCGACCATGATGCCGGTGAATTCCGCGAATGCGATCGTCAGCAGCGCGAAATAGACGCCGCGGATCGAGAAACGGAAGCCGAGATACCCGATGATGCAGCCCATCAGCGTGGAAAGCCCGATCGCCAAGATCACGCCAGCCCATGGGCTGACGCCGAAATGGGTGAAGAGCGCGGCGCTCGTATAGGCGCCGATCCCAACGAAGAGCGCATGGCCGAGCGACAATTGCCCGGCGAAGCCGAGCATCAGATTCCATGCCTGGCCGACGAAGGCGAAATAAAGCGAGATGATCAGCACGCTCAGTACGTAATCGCTGGCGAAATATGGCGCCGCCGCCATGATGACGGCGAAGGCCAGCAGCAGCGCCAGCGCGCGGCGCGGCAGTCCGTCGGTCAGCCGCGCGATCATCGCGAGATTTTGCCCATCAGGCCCTGCGGCCGAAGCAGGAGCACGAGGATCAGGAGGCCGAAGGAGACGGCGCTTTTCATGGATGGCTGCAGCAGGAGGCCGGCCAGCGCCTCGGAGACGCCGATCAGGAGACCGCCGAGCAGCGCGCCAGGCAGGCTGCCCAGCCCCCCGATGATGACGATGATGAAGGCGAGCAGCGTGTAGGACGGCCCGAGATAGGGGTGCACGTCGATCAGCAGCACAAGGATCGCGCCCGCCGCGCCGAGGCAGGCCGTGCCGATGCCGAAGGTGAGCGCGAACAGCCGGCGCACATTCAGCCCCACAACGAGCGCGCCGACCTGGTTGTCGCCGCAGGCGCGGATCGCCTTGCCGGTATCGGTGTAGCGGAAGAAGGCGAAGAGCAGCCCTGAGACGATCAGCGCGGCAACGCCCGCATAGATGCGCACCTTGTCGACCAGAAGCGGCCCGATCTGGAAGGAGTCATAGGCGTAAGGCACCTGCACGCCTTGCGCATCCGGACCGAAGATCATCAGGCAAAGGCTGACGATCATCACTGCGATCGCCGCCATTAGCAGGAACTGCATGTAGTCCGGCAAATGCACGATGCGCCGCACAATGAGATCCTGCAGCAGGTATCCGAAGGCGAACAGTGCGACCGCCACCATCGGCACGCAATAGAGCGGGTCGAGCCCGAGCTGCCGGAACAGCACCAGCGTGGCGAACATGCCCACGACCATGATCTCGCCATGGGCGAAATTGACGATGCGGATGACGCCGAAGATGACCGACAGGCCGAGCGCGGAGAGCCCGTAGATCAGGCCGGTCAACAGCCCGCTGACGGCAACGTTGAGGTAGAGCTCGACGGGCAAGGCC
>JBQCFH010000207.1:0-20184 GCA_051959385.1 Rhizobiaceae bacterium
CGCTCAGCTCAAAGCCATTTCCACGGCCCGCCTGAGCCGGCACCCTTTCCGCCAACCCCTTCCCACCGACGAAAACTCAACGCCATCCGTCTGATAATAAAAACCCCGCCGAAATCGACGGGGTTTGTCAGCAGCCTGAGGCGCGGGACGACCCGCGCCTTGCCGCTTGGCTGCAGCGGATTCTATTCGGCGGCCGCGCTCTCGGCCTGGGCCGCCTTCTCCTTGGCGTCCTCGGCCGCCTTTTCCGCGGCCAGCGCCTCGGCGGCTGCCACCTTCTCGGCCTCCAGACGCGCGCGCTCGGCGTTCATCGCGTCGCGCTCGGCGTCGTTCAGCTTGCGGGCGCGCACGCCCGTATTCTCGGAGATGCGCGCCGACTTGCCGCGGCGGTCGCGCAGGTAATAGAGCTTGGCCCGGCGCACCTTGCCGCGCCGCACGATCTCGACCGCCTCGACCAGCGGCGAATAGACGGGAAACACACGCTCCACCCCCTCGCCGTAGGAGATCTTGCGGACGGTGAAATTCTCCTGAAAGCCCGAGCCGGAACGGGCGATGCAGACGCCCTCATAGGCCTGCACGCGGGTGCGCGAGCCTTCGGTGACGCGCACCTGAACGCGGACGGTGTCGCCCGCCTGGAATTCGGGAAGCGTCCGCTTCTCCGCTATCTTCTGGGCCTGCTCGGCCTCGAGCTGACGAATAAGATCCATGTCACAGCCTCAATTCGTTTCATGCCGGGTGCACCGGTCATGGCCGCCTAGACGGTCAGGTTATTCTGAGGAAATCGCGGGCGGCATACACAAAAAGGCCGGCCATGTCGAGGCTCGGGCCGCAACTTTTTCGCGCATTGCCCCCCGAAAGGCGTCGAGGGGCCGGAAAAGCGTTTCCATGGCGACCCGCATACGTTACACGGGCTTGGCCCGCCCTCACGCCTTCCGTCCATATCCAGGCATTTTCCGCGGAAAAGATGACGTTCCTCTCAGCCCTCATGCTCTTCGTGGCCGGCTTCCTTTCCGGCATCATCAACGCGGTTGCCGGCGGCGGCACCTTCATCACCTTCGGCGCCCTGACGCTGATCGGCATCCCGCCGATCTCCGCGAACGCCACCTCGTCCATCGCCCAGTTCCCGGGCTACATCACCTCGACGCTCGCTTACTGGACCGACATCAAGCGCATGTGGCGCGGCGCGCTGCTGCTCGCCGTGATCTCGGTCGTCGGCTCGCTCGCCGGCGCGCTGATCCTGCTGGCGCTCGACAACCCGTCCTTCCGCGCCATCGTGCCGTGGCTGCTTTTGGCCGCGACCGCGCTCTTCGCCGCCGGTCCATGGCTGAAGCCGAAGGGAAAGGCGCACACGGAGCGGCCGGTAGCCGGTGCTGTCGTGCAATTCATCACCGCAATCTATGGCGGCTTCTTCGGCGCCGGCATGGGCATCATGATGCTGGCGACCCTCGGCCTCACCGAAAACGGCGACTACCACCGGCTGAACGCGCTGAAGAACATGCTGGCGATCGTCATCGCCGCGGTCGCGATCGTCGTCTTCGCCTCGGGCGGGGTAGTCGCCTGGCTGCCGGCGATCATCATGGTGCCGGCCGTCGCGCTCGGCGGCTATTTCGGCGTGTGGAGCGCGAAACGCGTTCCGCAGGTGGTCGTGCGCGTCTTCGTCATCGCGGTCGGCCTGTTCCTCGCGGGATATTATTTCTCGAAGGGCTGATCCCGGTCTTCAAGCAAGTCCGGTCGGCGCGCGGCGGTCAGCCGTTCCGCCTCGCCGCGCCGCCATGCCGCGATCTTGGCGTGATTGCCGGACAGAAGGACGTCGGGGATGGGCCGGCCTTCCCATTCGGGCGGCCGCGTATAGTGCGGATGTTCCAGCAGCCCCTTCTCGAAGCTTTCCTCCTCGCCGGAAGCTTCGTTGCCCATGACGCCGGGGAGCAGCCTCACGACCGCGTCGAGCAGCACCATCGCCGCCGGTTCGCCGCCGGAGAGGATGTAGTCGCCGACCGAAACCTCCTCGAGCCCGCGCGCCTCGATAACGCGCTGGTCGACGCCCTCGAAGCGCCCGCAGACGATCACCGCGCCGGGTCCCTCGGCGAGCTGGCGCACACGCCGCTGGGTGAGCGGCATGCCGCGCGGGCTCATCAGCAGGCGCGACCGCGGATCATCCTTCGGGGATGTATGGTCGATGGCGCGGGCGAGCACGTCGGCGCGCATTACCATGCCGGCGCCCCCGCCGGCCGGCGTATCGTCCACCGTGCGGTGGCGGTCGGTGGCAAAATCCCTGATCTGGACGGCCTCCAGCGACCACTTTCCCTCTGCCAGCGCCTTGCCGGCGAGCGACAGGCCGAGCGGCCCCGGAAACATTTCCGGGTAGAGGGTCAGGACGGTGGCGTGGAATGGGGAACGGTCCGACATGAAACGCGTCAGCCTATGCTCTAGGGACGTGTCTTGCGTCTGGTCTCGCGCTCGATCTCGTGCCTGGCGGCACGAGCGAGAAAGCCTGACCTCGTGGAGCCCGTGTCCTGCGCGAAACGATCGATCTGTTTGAGCACGTCCTCGGGGAAGGTGACATTGACCCGGATGGAGCGTTGATCCCAGTTGGGCGCTTTTACCAATATGGCAACGCCATCACGGTTTTCCGGGTCGCTCATGATGTCTTCGAGTGAAGCCGGTTCGGGAATGGGTACTCCATCCTCGATCATGCCTTCGACATGCAATGCGAGCGCTTCCTCCGCCCCTGCCCGCGCTTCGTCGAGCGTCGCGCCGGCGGAAATGCAGCCGGGAAAGTCGGGGAAGGAGACCCCGTAATCGCTGTCCGCATCCTTGTGGATAAGGGCGATATAGTTTGCCATGTCAGATCAACTTCAAGCCCGATTGCCGTTCGATGCTGCGCAGCGTCCCGATCGGGATGTCCCTTCGCGGATCGGGAACCGTGACTCGCCCCGTCTTGACCGGGTGCTTGAACTGCGCATGGCTGCCCTTGCGCGCCACTTCCTGCCAGCCGTCCGCCTTCAGCTTCCTGATCACGTCCCGGCTTCGCATCATGTGTATCTATACACATTCAGGGAAATGGCAAGGGCTTATCGATCGGATCATGCGGCCGGGGCGTTGCCTTCGTCCGGACTTTCAGCGAGCCCGGCGGCAACGGAATCCACGCGAACGAAGCCCTTTGTCGGGGCAACCTCCGGCACGGCCGCGCGGGTGAACGGAACCATGACCGACAGCGCACCCTTGCGCGTCACCTCGAGAATGTCGCCTGCGCCGAAATCATGGATTGCCGATATCGTGCCGATCTCCGCGCCGGTTTCGTCGCGCACGGCAAGCCCGATCAGGTCGGCGTGGTAGAACTCCTCCTCGTCGAGTTCCCCCGGCAGCGCCGAGCGGTTGACGAAGAGCGCGACGCCGTTCAGCGCCTCGGCCTGCTGGCGTGTGGAAATCCCCTTGAAGCGAACGATTACGACCTCCTTCGCCGGGCGCACGGTCAGCACTTCGAAGGAGCGGCCGGTTTCGTCGTAAAGCGGACCATAGCCGCCCAGCGCCAGCGGATCGGCGGTAAAGGACCGCACGCGCACCTCTCCCCCTGTGCCGTGCGCGGCGCCGACCACGGCCATCTGGACGGGATTTTCGAGTTTCACCACGCTTCCTCGCGTCCGGGATGAGAATGTTCACCGGCCGCTAACCGGCCGGGCGCATTGTCCGCCGATCTAGAAAAGGATTGCGCGACGGAATGCAAGAATTCCTGATTGCCGCCAGGCCGGACCTGCAGGCCGCGCGAGAAGTCTGGCTGAAGTCGCTCGCCGGCGAGCGGCGGCTTTCCGCGCTGACAGTGGAGGCCTATGAACGCGACACGCGGCAATTCCTGCACTTCCTGACCGATCATCTCGGCGGCGCGCCGGGCCTTGCCGACGTGAAGGCTCTGAGGCCGGCCGACCTCCGCGCGTTCCTCGCCTGCCGCCGCACCGCAGGCGCCGGCGCGCGAACGCTCGGGCGCGGTCTCGCCGGCGTGCGCTCCTTCCTGCGCCATCTGGAGAAGAACGGGCTGGCTAGCGCCGCCGGCGCCAGCGCGCTGCGCGCGCCAAAACAGCCTAAATCGCTGCCGAAGCCGCTGACCGCCCCCGAAGCCCGCCGCGTCGTCGACGCCGGCGAGCAGATTGCCGACGAGCCGTGGATCGCGGCGCGCGACGCGGCGGTGCTGGCGCTCCTCTACGGCTCGGGCCTGCGCATCTCCGAGGCGCTCGGCCTTTCCGGCGCCGACCTTGCCCAGGCCGCCAATTCGGCGCTTCGCGTCACCGGCAAGGGCGGCAAGACCAGGCACGTTCCGGTGTTGCCGGTAGTCGTCGAGGCGATTGCCGAATACAAGCGGCTCTGCCCATACGATATCGATGCGAAGGGTCCGCTTTTCCGCGGCGCGCGGGGCGGTCCGCTCAACCCGGCGATCGTCCAGCGGGCGATGCGCCGTCTCCGCTCGGCGCTGAACCTCCCCGAGACGGCGACCCCGCATGCGCTGCGCCATTCCTTCGCCACGCATCTCTTGGGGCGCGGCGGCGATCTGAGGACCATCCAGGAACTGCTCGGCCACGCCAGCCTTTCGACCACGCAGATCTATACGGGCGTCGACACAGCCCGGCTGCTCGAGGTCTATGAGGCCGCGCACCCGCGCGCCTGAGGCCGAGCGGCAGGCCAAATCTTCGCGGCCGCGTTAACGTTTTCGCTGTCTTTTGCCCCTAGCCTCGGCCTCATGGAAAAAGCCGTCGCAATCGCCGACCGCGCGAGCGAGATCGCGCTTCATGCGGTGCTCGCCGCCAATGCGCTATTTCTGCTGTCCTTTCTTGCCGTAGCCCTGTTCCGCTGACGCAAGGAAGGCGTTTGCGCCGGTGCCGCGGGTCTTCGGTCGCCCATCTTCACGAAAACCGTGATTTGGCCGCCTTCCGCCGCTCTGCTATTGTTCCGGCCTCGCAAACGAAGGACGAAGCGCATGAGAACCCTTCTTATCGCCGCCGCAAGCCTTGGTTTCTCGATTGCCGCGGCCAGCGCCTGTGATTTCCACGACAGTTCCACCTCGGCGAAGGCCGACACGCCGGACCCGATGACCGTGGCGAGCGTCAACTCTTCCGCGCCGATGTCCAAGGCGACCGGCGAGGCCGCAAAGAAGCTCGCCCAGCCGGGCACGCAGGCGCCTGCCTCCAAGTCGGACGAAGCGACCGAATAACATCCCGCCCACTTCCAGAGGAAGGGCCCGGCCTTGAACCCTTGGGCGAAGGCTGGGCCTTTTGCGTATGTACCGGAAACTACGCCGGAATCCGGCGCGATCGCGCTGCGTCTGCGGGGCGCGGAATCCGGTGTTCCGGAACAAATCCTCCGAATAACGCGTTTTGGCGTGATCAAACGGAGAGATCTCGCCATGGTCAATCAGGACCCACTGCAGAATCCGCCACCGGAACGCGAGCCCCCGGTGCAGCGCACCACCGTCGACAACCGTCGCGGAGGCGGCGGATGGATCGTCATCGCCATTATCGTGATTATCCTGATCGCGGCCTATTTCTTCTATACGGGCGGCCGTTCGACCGGACCGGGACCGACCTCCGATACCACGACCTCGGCTCCCGCAAACACCGGCGGCAGCAGCGGCGGCAACGCGCCTGCCGCGAGCAGCACCGCGCCGGCGCCTTCCTCCGGTTCCTCGGGCGCGACGACGCAGCCCGCGCCAAGTGGACCGGCGACCGGCGGCTCGACGACAGGCGGCTCCACCGGCGGCGCCACGACCGGCGGGTCTACCACCGGCGGATCGACCACGGGCGGAGCGTCCGGCGGGACAACGAAGCCGAAGTAATTGACGCCCGGCAGGTCACAGGATCGGGGTCGGCTCCGCGTCGGCCCCGATCTTCTTTTGGGTGGCCCGTTCAGATGTGGATCGGCTTGAAGAAGGCGGCGAGCGCCGCCTCCTTCACCGCTTCCGACATGGTCGGGTGGGCATGGCAGGTTCGCGCCAGGTCTTCGGACGATCCGCCGAACTCCATGAGCACGGCCGCCTCGTGGATCATCTCGCCGGCGCCGAAGCCGACGATATGGACGCCCAGCACACGGTCGGTCTTCTTGTCCGCCAGGACCTTCACGAAGCCGTCCGTGTGCAGCATGGCGCGCGCCCGGCCGTTGGCGGTGAAGGGAAACTTGCCGATCTTGTAGTCGACGCCGGCCTTCTTCAGTTCCTCCTCGGTCTTGCCGACCGAGGCGACTTCCGGGCTCGTATAGACGACGCTCGGGATGACGTCGTAGTTCACATGGCCAGCCTGCCCGGCCAGGATTTCGGCCACCGCGACGCCCTCGTCCTCGCCCTTGTGCGCCAGCATGGGCCCCGCGATGACATCGCCGATGGCGTAGATGCCGGGCACGTTGGTCTGGTAGTGCCGATCGACCGCGACGCGGCCGCGCTCGTCGAGCGCCACGCCCGCCTCCTTCAGCCCGAGGCGATCGGAATAGGCGCGTCGGCCCGTCGCGACCAGCACGACATCGGCTTCAATCGTTTCCGCGTTGCCGCCCTTCACGGGCTCGAAGGTGACGCTGGCGCCCTTCTTCTCCTTGTTCACTGCGGTAACCTTGGCGCCGATCCTGAACTCCAGCCCCTGCTTGGCGAGCATGCGCTGGAACTGCCGGGCCACCTCGCCGTCCATGCCGCCGAGGATCGTGTCGAGGAACTCCACCACGGTGACCTTGGCGCCGAGGCGGGCCCAGACCGAACCGAGTTCGAGCCCGATGACGCCGCCCCCGACCACGATCATCGTGGCCGGCACCTTGGCAAGGCTGAGCGCTCCTGTGGACGACACGATCACCTTCTCGTCGAATTTGACCTCGACGCCGGGGATACCGGCGACGTCCGAGCCGGTGGCGATGACGATCGACTTCGCCTCGACCTCCGTCTCCTTGCCGTCCTCGCCGGTAACCTTCACCTTGCCGGCCGAGACGATGCGGCCCGTCCCGCGGAAGGCGTCGATCTTGTTCTTCTTGAACAGGAATTCGACGCCCTTGACGTTGGCCTCTACGGTGGCGTCCTTGTGCGCCATCATCGCTTTGAGATCGAGCTTCGGCTTGCCGACATCGACGCCGAGCGTCGGCAGCGCGTGCTCCGCTTCCGCGAACATCTCGGAAGCGTAAAGCAGCGCCTTGGAAGGGATGCAGCCGATGTTGAGGCAGGTTCCGCCGAACGTCTTCTCTTTCTCGACCACCGCCGTCTTCAGGCCGAGCTGCGCGCACTTGATCGCGCACACATAGCCCGCCGGGCCGGTTCCGATAATGACGACGTCATAGCTCATGTGAGGCAATCTGGCCGGCAGGACGCCGGCTCCCTTTCAGATAGTTCATGCGCAGCGCCCTTCCATCGCCGACCCCGCGCGACATGGCAACCCTGCAAGAGAAAAAGATGGGCGGAAACGGAGCCGTCAGCCCATCAATCGGATAAGCATCAGGACCAGCCCGACGACCGAGATCGTCCAGACCCCGGTTCGAAGGCCGGGAATGCCGGCGGCGAAGACCGGCACATAGACCACCCGCGCCCAGAACCAGATCATGGCGCCGGTAGCCCCGAGTCCGCCGGTCTTGCCGGTAACGGCGAGCGCCAGCACCAGGCCGATGAAGGCTGGATAGGTCTCGATGAAATTGCGCAGGCCGCGCGTCAGTCGGTCCGTGACCGCCGAGATGGCTACGTCGCTATCGCGATTGCTCACGGCATAGCCGAGCCCGCCATCCTTGGTGAGCGAAAGCGTCTGTATGACGATATGGACGAGGAGCAGGATGACGCTCCAGGCGATCATATGCACTTCGGTCGAGGCTGCGGCGGCTTCCATGGTTCCCTCCCCGGACAACGCCCGATTGCGGCTGCCGGCCGACTATACCACGGCGCGGCCCGGGTTGGGACAGGGAACGTTCGCCCTTCCTCTGTTGTGCCTCCTCGCGCATAGTGCCGCCGCCATGCTGGATGATTCCGACGAAGAACTGATCGAAGCCGCCCGCGCCGTACTGAAGGCGCGCTTCAAGACCGGCCGGCACGCCGTCGGCAGCGCGGTGCGCACGCGCTCCGGCCGCATTCATGTCGGCCTGAACGTCGAATGCTATGTCACGCGCATTTCCGTCTGTGCCGAGGCGGTCGCCATCGGCAGGGCGTCGGTCGAGGGCGAAGGCGAGGAGATCGAGACCGTCGTCGCCGTTCGCCAGGCCTCGGCCGACGATCCGAAGGCGCGTGTCGTCTCGCCTTGCGGCATGTGCCGCGAAATGATCAGCGACTACGCGCCCGGCGCCCGCGTCATCGTGCCGGACGGCAGCGGCGCCGCAGTCGTGCCCGTTTCTACCCTGCTGCCGAACAAATACGTGCGCCCCTGACAGCGGCGGCATCTGGCGGAAGTTCTGGACCTATCGTTTTTTCCGGCCCGGTCTTTGTTCACCGTGGCCCCTCCCCTAGCTTTGTCCGAGATCCGCCGGACCATGGAGAAGGAATAATGGCCAATCGCCGCCTCGGCCGCACCGACATCGAAATCGCGCCGCTCGTGCTGGGGACGAACGTGGTCGGCTGGACCGCCAACGAGAAGACCTCCTTCGAGGTGCTCGACGCCTTCGTCGCGGAAGGTTTTACGGCGATCGATACGGCCGACGTCTATTCGCGCTGGGTACCCGGCAACGACAGCGACAGCGAAAAGATCATCGGCCGCTGGATGAAGGCGCGCGGCAACCGCGCAAAAGTGCACATCTTCACCAAGGTCGGCTCGGACATGGGCCAGGGCAAGAAGGACCTTTCGGCCAAATGGATTCTCGAGGAGGTCGAGAATTCGCTCAGGCGGCTGCAGACCGACTATATCGATCTCTACCAGAGCCACTGGCCCGATCCGACCGTCGAGCAGGAGGAGACGCTGTCGGCCTATGACAGGCTGATAAAGGCCGGCAAGGTCCGTCATATCGGCGCCTCGAACTACGACGCGAGGCAGCTGGTCGAAGCGCTGAAGGTGTCGGACGAAAAGGGCTTGCCGCGCTATCAGACGCTGCAGAACGAATTCAACCTCTATACGCGCGGCAAGTACGAAGGCGCGGTGCAGGACCTGGTGGTGAAGGAAGGGCTGAGCTGCATTCCGTACTACGCGCTCGCGGCCGGCTTCCTCACCGGCAAGTACCGCTCGGAAAGCGATTTCGCCAAGAGCCCGCGCGGCAAGGGTGCCGGGAAATATCTCGACGACAAAGGCAAGCGTATTCTCGCTGCCATGGACAAGGTTTCCGAACGCACGGGCGCGGCCCATGCCGAGATCGCGCTCGCCTGGATCAACGCGCAGCCGGGCATTGCCGCGCCGATCGCCTCGGCCAGGTCGCTGGAGCAATTGCAGAGCCTGGTGCGCGGTGCGCGCCTGACTTTGGCCGACGAGGACGAGAAGCTGCTCACAGATGCCGGCCGATAGCGGGCTTGCGCCGTCTGAGGCAGTTTCGCCGGCGCTGCAATACCACCTGTCATGGAAGAAGAATTTGCCGTTCTGGCTGGCGACTCGCGGCAGATACCTGGGAGTTTAAGTAAATATTTACCGATTAACTATTCTTTAAGAACACCGCTGTCGCTCTCCCCGAAACCCGCTAGATATTGCCGGCAGATGCGGGGGTGGAATCCACCGGATCCGGCCACAGCAATAGTCCTTGCGAGGATCGGCGCAAATCGCGCCAGCGAGCATCCGGTTTTTGCCACAACGCACGACGCCGCTCCGGCGCGTCAGGAGAAGTCACTTGTGCCACGCCCTGCAAGGGTGCGGCAGCCATGTCGGGTCGAGCCAAAAATGCTGATGGATCGCTCATTCGGAAACGCGCTGAAAGAGGTCCCGACCGTCCGGGTCGGAGGCATGCCCATCAGCGTGCTCGACCGCCGGGCCGCTGCCGACCTCATGGTTAGGGTCGCACAGTCGCGCGAACGAAGCGGCCGCCCGCTCTATTTCACCTCCGTAAACGGCGAGGCGATCGCTCGCGCCAGCCGCGACCCCGAACTTGCCGCGCTCTTCCTCGCCGCCGACCAGATCCTGGCCGACGGCCAGCCGCTGGTCATGGCCTCGCGCTATCTCTGCCGCACGCCGCTGCCCGAACGCGTTGCGACGACGGACCTGATCCATGACGTCGCCCGCCTCGCCGAGAAGACCGGCGCCAGCTTCTACCTGCTCGGCTCCGAAGACGAGGAGAACGAGCGGGCGGTCGCGGCGCTCCGCCGTGCCTATCCGAAGCTCAGGATCGTCGGCCGTTGCCACGGCTTCCTCAAAGGCGACGCATTGCGCGCCAAGCTGAGTGAGATCAACGCGCTAGCGCCCGACATCCTCTGGCTTGGGCTTGGCGTGCCGATCGAGCAGAAATTCGTGCTCGACCATTCGCACCTTCTGCCGAACGTCGGCCTCATCAAGACGTCGGGCGGCCTCTTCAATCATATTTCCGGCAGGAATCCGCGCGCGCCGCTCTGGATGCAGCGGGCGGGCTTCGAATGGCTGTGGCGCGTGCTGATGGAGCCGCGCCGGCTCTTCTGGCGCTACCTGACCACCAATCCCGTCGCGATCTATGCCCTCTTGAGGTATTCCGAATGACCGGCGTCAGCGGAAAGGATACAGGCAGCCCGGCTTTCACGATCGAAACGGAGATCGCCATCATCGGCGGCGGCCTGTCGGGCACGCTTGCCGCGATAACGCTGGGGCGCGCCGGCTACGACGTCACGCTGGTCGACAGGCACGCCCTCTATCCGGCCGATTTCCGGGTCGAGAAGATCGGCGGCGAACAAGTCGCGATCCTGCGCCGGCTCGGTCTGCTCGGCGCGCTGGAGGCAAGCGCCACGCGCTTCGACGAGATCGTCAATGCGCGCCGCGGCCGCATTCTCGACCGCACCCGGACGAAGCATTACGGCTTCCTCTACGAGGACCTCGTCGCGACCATGCGCGCGCAGCTTCCCGGGAGCGTGCGCTTGATCTTCGGCCGCGTCGACGATCTCAAGACCAGCGTCGACAGGCAGACGGTCTCGGTCCTCAACCAGGGCACGGTGCACGCGCGGCTGATCGTGCTCGCCACCGGCATGGGCGACATGCTGCGCCGAACGCTCGGCATAGAGCGCCGCTTCATCCACCAGCGCCAGTCGCTGACCTTCGGCTTCACCGTTAGACCGGCCGGCGATACGGGGTTCCGCCACCCGGCCCTCACCTATTATGGTGAAAAGGTCTCCGACGGCATCGACTATCTCAGCCTTTTCCCGACCGCCGGCGGCACGCGGGCAAACCTCTTCACCTTCCGCGACCATCGCGACCCCTGGGTGAAGGAATTCCGCCAGAATCCGCAGGAAATCCTGCTCGCGACCTTGCCCGGCCTGCCGAAGGTGTTCGGCGATTTCGAGATCGTCGACCGGGTGCAGAACTGGCTGATGGATATCACGGTCGCCGAAAATTGCCGGCAGGCCGGCGTCGTCCTTATCGGCGACGCCTTCCAGACATCCTGCCCGGCCGCCGGAACCGGCGTCAGCCGCCTCCTCACCGATGTGGAGCGGCTCTGCACGGTTCACATTCCGCAATGGCTGAAGACGTCTGGCATGCCGGCCTCGAAGATCGCCGCCTTCTATGACGATCCCGAGAAAGTGGCAGCCGACCGGCGCGCCCTCCGGATGGCCGAATATCGGCGGAACCTCACCGTCGCCACGGACCTGCGCTGGCGGGCGCACCGGCTGATGCTGCTTTCCCGCCGCCGCCTGGTCGACAGCCTCGACCGCAATGCGCCTGCGTTGGGCGCGACGCTGCGCCATTTGCGCGATCGCGCCGCATAGCTCTGATTTGCGGAAATCGTCGCGCGCGGCTCTCCTGCCGCCGCGGCACGTTGAATTCAGGAAGCCGCAGGCTCCTTCGAGGCCGGTCCCGGCGCGACGACCGGGCGCGCCGCAATCGTTCGCACATCGCGCGAGCCGTGGAAAAGCCGCCGGGCCAGCGACCGCGCCATCGGCATCCGTTCGACCAGGAGGCGCGCGGCGTAGCCCAGCGGGCTGCCGGCGCGCGAGACCTGCCACATCGGCGAGGGCGCCGCTCCGAAGGTCAGCTTGTAGGGTTCGTCGCCGATGGTGAAATCGAGGAAGCGCTCGCCGCGCTCGATGCAGTCGCGAGCGATCTGCTCGAACAGGAGGCTGCCGAGGGACTGGTTCTTGAAGCCGTCATGGTCGAAGCCGCTCAGGATGACCATGAAGGAACCGCGCCGGCTGGTAAGGCCAAGCGCGCCGGCGACGATCCGCCCGTCGACCGCGATGCTGTAGGTGCGCGCATGGCGGTCTTTCCCGCCGGTCGCCACATCCAGATAGAAATCATAGTAGGCCGGCACTTGCAGGAGATCGCCGGTGCCCTCCTCATGGTTCCCGAAGCGCAGGCCGCGATAGAAGCGAAGCGCCTCCAGCGTCTCCCGGATGCGCTCGGCGTCCGCGCAGCACTCGAAGCGGACGACGCCGCGCCGGTGCAACTGCCGGGACTTCTTGTCAAGTTCCTTGCGGTAGGAGCGCGGCAGCCTTTCCTCGCGCCATCCTTCGTAGCTTTCGCCAAGCGGCGCCTCGTAGGCGTTCATGCCCATCGCTTCGCGGCGGCGGATGCCCAGGAGCCGCTCGATCGCGAGCGCGTTTTCGGCGAGCTTGCCGATCCGCAGGAGATCGTAGGGATGGATGAGCGACCGGATGCGTGCGACGCATTTCGCGTCCGCGAGGATCTCGGCAAAGGTCGCCCCCTCCGCCACCGGCGACACGTAGTCCGACACGCGGAGGTCGGCGAACTCGACCACGCGCAGCCCCGAATAGCGCCGCCGGACCAGCGGCAGCACCATGGCGAGGCTTTTGTCGGCGCTGCGGCGCACGACAAGGATCAATGGCCTGGCGGCATTGTGCGGCAGAAGCTTGCGGTAAAGCCCGTCGAGCCACAACGGCCCCTGGAATGATGTCGCCGCCGATCGCTCGAAGAGCTCGACATATTCCTCGGAGCGGAAGTCGAAGGAATTCTCGATCGAAACTTCAAACATGAAGAGACGAAACCGGGGTCAGGAGGAAGGCTGTTGTCCGCCATGGTCTCCGCCAAGGGCCCGGAGGAGTCAAATGAATGTTGGCGAATTGGTTTACGGGTTCGAGGTAGCGTTGCGGCAAGCTGCGAGGCTTTCGCGCGCCCGGATGGGCCGCATGACTGAACACACCCGGGATCGGCGCTTGCCTGCAATTGAAATCATCGTCCCGAAGGCCGGAGCCAGGCTGTGGCAGAAGATCGTGGTCGAGAGGCTGCGCGAGGCAGGCCACGACATCGCGGTCGTGCACGGGCCCGATGACAAGCTGCCGCTCGCCATGCGGGCGGCTGGAGAGCTTGAAAGGCGTCTGTTCCGCCGCCACGGCCCAGGCATGATGAGCCCGGTCCGAGTCGCGGAAAGCTCAACGGTCGGCCGCGCCGGGTTGCGCCTCGATCTCACCGGCGTCGCTCCGGACCACGGTTCGCGGACCCTGCGGCTCGCTTTCGACGGCTCCTTCTCCGACAGTGCGGTGCTTGCGGCGACGGCGGCGGGACGCCTGCCCGACATCGAGGCCGTGCTCGATGGCGAGGTGGTCGCCCGCGCCGCGCCGATGATCGACAAGCGGGAGTCGGCCATGCTCGGTGCGGAAGACGTGCTCGCCCGCGCGATCACGCTTGTGGTCGCGGTCGTCGGAAAGATGGCTGATGGGATGCGGGAAGCATCGACAGCGGGACCCTCCGCCATATCGGCAGCGCATCGGAATTTGGCAAATAACCCCCACTCTGTCCGCTTCGCGGACACCTCTCCCCCACAGCCGTGGGGGAGAGGAAGGGAGCCGGGCGGCGCGGCCAGCGCTTCCTCTCCCCCGTCGAGCGGGGGAGAGGTGGTTCGCGAAGCGAACCGGAGTGGGGGTCGAGCCTCACATCGTGAAAAGCACGGCAATGCGGGCTTCCTCCGTTCCTATGCATTCTCGGCCCTTCCCAGGCTCGGCAAGGAGGCGCTGCGGCGTTTTCGTTATCGTCACGCTCATTGGCGGGTCGGCTATCGCTTCACCGACGGCCCGGGCGTTGCGGAAAAAGGCGAGTTGGGCAGCGGCTGGCGGCAGATTCCGGACGACGGCACCCATTTCTATGCCGACCCCTTCCCGTTCGAATGGCGGGACCGGCACTTCATCTTCGTCGAAGACTATCCGCACGCGACCGGCAAGGCGCTGATCTCGGTCGTCGAAGTCGACGAAGCAGGCGCGCCCTCCGTTCCGGCGGCCGTCCTCGAAGAACCGTTCCATCTTTCCTATCCGCAGGTCTTTGCGCGCGACGGCGAGATCTGGATGCTGCCGGAGGCGAGCGCCAGCCACCGCCTCACCCTTTACCGGGCGGAGCGCTTCCCCGATCGCTGGACGCCCGAAGCCGTGCTCGTCGACGGCATGGCCGTCTCCGACGCCACGCTCCTCGAGCAGGGCGGCCAACTCTGGCTCTTTGCCACCGACCGCGACGGCTATGGCAGCACCTCCGACACGCTGGTCGTCTTCCACGCGCCGAGGCTGGCAGGGCCGTGGACGCTGCACCGCAGGAATCCGATCCTGATCGACCGGCGCAGGGCGCGCCCCGGCGGCGCCTTCATCCGCGCCGGCACCCGCATCCTGCTGCCCGTCCAGGATGGTACGACGGGCTATGGCGGCGGACTCGGCATTTCAGAGCTTTTGCAGCTCGATGATGAGCATGTACTTCTGTCCGACCCGGTGCCGGTCGGAGCCGCGGGCGACTGGCCCTATCCGCAGATCCACACGCTGAACCGCGCCGGACGGCTGGAAGTGATCGACGGCATCGCCGCGGTCCGCAAGAAATGAGGCTGGCGCGCGTCAGGCGCGAAGCAAAAGCCGCTCGTAGCCGCCGCACATGACCGAAGGCGAATAGCGTCCGGCGAGTTCGCGTCCGAGGGCGGCGAGCCGTCGCGCGAGGTCAGGCTTGCGCATCAGCTCGCCGAGCGCGCGGGCGATTTCCGCCGCGTCGGCGTTTTCGGCGAAGAGCGCGGCCGGTTCGCCCCTATCGGTGGAGAGCACCTCGCGCAGCACCGGCAGGCCGTTGGCGACCACTGGAAGCCCGGCGATCGCGGCCTCCGCCACCGCCAAGCCGAAGGTCTCGTTGACCGACGGGAACACGTAGGCGTCGCCGGCGGCGAGGAATTCGAAGATGCGCGAGGGCGCCACCTCGCCCACGAAATGCAGCCTGTCGGCGACGCCGCGCTCGACAGCGTAAGAACTGAGCGCCTCTTGCTCCGGGCCGACACCGGCGAGCGCCACGTGGAGCTCGGGCAGTTCGGCCAGCGCGCGGACCAGCGCGATATGGTTCTTGTCGCGCGACAGCCGTCCGGACGAAAGCGCCAGCCACGCGTCGCGCGGCAGGTTGAATGCCGCCCGCGCCGCCCTCTTGTCGTACTGCATGGAAGGCGACGGAACCCCATGGTCGATGCGCCGGATGCGCCGCCTGTAGATCGCGGGATAATCTGCGAACTGCGCCTCCGTCCAGGCCGAGTTGACGACGCTCGCCTGGTAGAGGCCGAGCGTGCCCATCAGCTTGTCGACTCGCGTCACCAGCCCCATCACGCCGCTCTTCTGCGGCGCGCCGCTCTGGTTGGCGATGATGTGCCGCGCGCCCGCCAGCCTGCCGCCGATCGTGCCGAAAATGTTGCCGTAGTGCTGGTAGGAGATCACCGCGTCGGGCCGCGCCCGGCGCAGATAGGCCACCAGCCCGGCGGCGGCGCGCATCTGACCGGCAATGCCGCGCGGCCGGTCCTTGAGCACGAAATCGGCGAAGGGATCGTCGTCATAGGCCGCCGTCTTGCGGTACATGAAGACGGTGCGCACGTTGTGCCCGCGCTCGCGCAATCCCTCCCCGACCATGTCGGAAACGCGTTGCGCGCCGGCCGCCTCCGCCTGGGTCTGGACCTGCACGATCTTCATGAGGCGCCGCGCGGAACGAAGCCGGATCGTATCCCCGCCCGGTCGGCGAGGAGGCCGAGGACGGAGGGGTTGATGCCGATCGAGCGCATGGCGATCATCACGCCGACGATGTTCCAGGTGATGACGGTCGCTGCCGTGCCAAGCGCCGCGCCGATGGGGCCGAGCAGCCAGGTCACCAGCGCGCTGAGCGCAAGGCCGAAGACGTTGACGACGACGAGCAGCTTGAGCAGCGAGTGCTGCAGCCCGGTCAATTGCAGCAGAAGCTCCATTGGCCCGCAGGCCGCCGCCACCGTCGCCCCGACGCCGAAGATCATGAGCACGGCATGCATGGTCGGCGTCGCGTAGGCCGGCTCGAAGATGCGCAGGATGAAGCTGCCGAAAAGCCAGAAGATTGCGAGGATCGTCAGCGCCACGACCAGCGCGCCGAGCGCGGTGAAGCTCGTCGTGCGCTGCACATGCCGCCTGTCGCCGGAATAGAAGGCGCCCGATATTTCCGGCGCCAGCGCCTGGTTGATGCCGGTGAGCGCCAGCACGACCAGCCGCGTCGTCCGGTCGGCGACGAAGACGCCGCCGGCGATCTCCGGTCCGAGAATGCCGGCGACGAGAAGTGTGCTCACCTGGCCAAGCGCCGGCGGCAGCGAGGTCGCGCCCCAGAGGCCGAGCGTCACCGTCTTGAATTCGTCCTTCTGCTCCTTCGAGAGCGGACCGCGCTCGGCCTTCAGCGTCTGCGCGAAGAGGATGATCGTCTGCGGCAGCACCGCCGCGAGAAGCACGCCGGCGGTGATCAGCGTGGCGGCGACGGCGCTCACCTTCGCGCCGAAGAAGTGCATCGCCAGCACCAGCGCAATCACGCCGGCGCGCCAGATGACGTCGCGCGGCAGGAGCCCCGAGACGAGCGCGCCCTTGGCCCGGAACGCGCCCGAAGTGAACTCCGACCAGCCGAGCGCGAGGGAAAGAACAGCCGCCGACAGGCAGAGGGGCGTCCATTCCGGCGTCCGCGCGCCAACGTAAGGCACGAAGCCGAGCGCGATGACCAGAAGGCTTGTCGCGGCGACGCCGGCGAAGGCGACGGCGATCGCATAACCCATCAGCCCATGTGCGGACCGCAGGTCGTTGCCCTCGGCGTATTGCGGCCAGAAGCGCAGCACCGTGCTCTGCTGGCCGACGCTGGCGAAGAAGGAGACCAGGCTGGCCCCGGCATAGGTGGCGCTGTAAAGGCCGAACTGCCGCTCGTCCGTGACCAGCGCGACGACCACGAACATCAGGAAGGAAAGGCCCGCGCTGGCGAGCTTGATGGCCGCCGCGACCGCGCCGCTCCGCGCCAGGCCGGCGATCGACATGCGCGCCGCCGTTTCGGGTTCACGCCGGTGCCGAACGCGATTGTCGTGGTCGTTCATTGCTACTGAGCCAAGTGGGTCGGAGCCCGGTTCGGATGCGAACGCGCTCCGGCCCGTCTGCCTGGGAGCGTGGCAAACAGATAGTCCAAACAACCACGCGCGACCACAAGGAACGCTGGCCATGGTTACCGCGCGCTTCGATGCGCCTCGATCGGCGTGCGCAGGACAGCGATCGACCGCTCGGGCACCCCTCGAGCCAAGGAGCGGACGGTAACCTTAACGAACGGCTAACGTTGATCGGCGATGCTTGGCCGGTACAGTAGGGCCTCAGCGTACGCGTGTGTTGAGTAGGAACCTTCTTCGATGAGCGAGGTCTTTGCGGAAGACCGGGGGCTGCCCCCCCTGTTCGACATAGGGGCCGTCCTGAAGACGCTCTGGGACCGCCGTCTCCTGATCCTCGGCGTCGCCGGTGCGGCCCTTCTGCTGGCCGTGCTCTACGTGACGGTGACCAGGCCCACCTACACCGCGACTTCGTCCATCCTGGTCGATCCGCGCGATTCCCGCGCCACCAATCTGAACAGCGTGCTTCCCGGCATCGGCGCCGACAGCGCCGCGATCGCCAGCCAGGTTTCCGTGATCGATTCGACCGACCTGCTGCGCAAGGTGTTCGACGACGAGAAGCTCGCGGACGATCCCGAATTCGCCGGCGGCGGCTTGCTCTCGTCGATCGGCAAGGCCCTGGGTGCCGGCGGGGGCAGCCGCAACGACGATGCGGTATTCGAGAACTTCCGCAGGCATGTCTCCGTCGAGCGCGAAGGGCTGACCTACGTCATCGATGTCAGCGTGCAGTCCCATGATCCGGTAAAGGCGGCGCGCATCGCCCAGGCGATCGTCATGCGCTACCGCGCCAGCCTCGAAGGGCAGAACGAAGCGGCCAACAGCAAGGTGAACGACCTTCTGACGGACAGGATCAGCGGCCTGCAGGCGGCAGTGGCCGAGGCCGAGCGCGCCGTGCAGGATTTCAAGTACCAGCACAATATCTTCGACGCGAGCTCCGGGGGCACGCTGCAGTCGCAGATCGACCAGCTGACGACCCAGCTCGTCGCTGCGCAGGATCAGGCCAACCAGGCCGAAAGCAAATACGACCAGGCGGTGGCTGCCGGCACTGGGCCGGACGGCCTGAACAAGCTGGCCGAGATCGTCAACTCCAGCACGACCGACAAGCTGCGCCAGGACTACAATCAGCGCGCCGCCGCGCTCGCCAACGCAGAGGGGGCCTACGGGCCGAAGCATCCGACGATCGTCCGCATGCAGGCGGAGCTCGGCCGGATACGCGGCCTGATGGCGCTGGAGGCGCAGCGCATCACGCGCGAACTGAAGGCGAGCCGAGACATCGCTGCCGAGAACGTGAGGAAGCTCCAGGACAAGCTCGCCGAAATGCGCCAGCGGTCGAACCAGTCCGATCTCGCAGAGGTCCAGCTGCGCCAGCTCGAGCGCAAGGCCGATGCCGCGCGCGCCGTCCTCGACGACTTCCTCAAGCGCTCGCAGGAAACGGAGCATCTGCAGGGACTGCAGATTTCGCAGGTTCGTGTCATCTCGGACGCCCTTCCGCCCACAAGGCCAAGCTGGCCGAAGCCGCTTCTGCTTCTGCCGACGAGCTTGGTGCTCGGCCTCGTCCTCGGCTGTGCGCTGGCGCTCGCGCTCGGCGAGCGCAGGACGCCTTTCCGCAGCGTGCCGGCACAGCCGGCGATCGGTGGGCGTGGGCGGCGGCCGGAGGCGCTGCCCTATACGCTTTCCTCGAGCGCGGAAGCCATTATCGCGCCGGCGGTCGAGGAACCGGCTCCGCTGGTCAATCTCGGAACGTACAACCTACCGTCCGGCGCCGGCGACTCGCTGCGCAACAGCGTCCGCGCCATCCGCCAGGAAATGTCGCGGCTGGAAAACACCGCCTTCCTGCTTTCCGTGCAGGAACTTCTGGTGCGCATCACCGATAGGCTCGACGAGAGCGGCAGGCCCTTCGTCATCCTTCTGACCTCCATCCATGCCGGCTTCGAGAGCAGCGCGACGGCGACGCTGATCGGCATCGGCCTGCAGCACGTCAAGCAGAAGGTGCTGGTCGTCGAACTCGCCGACCGGCCGGCGGATGCCGGACGGAACGCCGGCAAAATGAAGCGGCGCGCGACCGGACCCTTCACCGATCCCGCTAGCGGCCTGCACACGATGGTGGTCAGCATCGACCCGGCGGATGCGGGCGGCGAAGCCGGCGCGCTCGCGCCGATCCTCGCCGGACCGGCGCAGGAATTCGATTTCGTGTTGGTGATCGGTCACCCGCTCGGCCATCCGGGCTTCAACCCGGAGCCGATCGACGGCAGCGACCTCGTCATCTTCGCGTTGAGTTCGGCCGACTGGATGTCTGGCGCCGCGGCGTGGCTTGGCGGCAGGCTGCCGCCGGAGGTGCTGAGACGGAGCGCCACCATCGTCCTCGAACGCGATCCCGATGGCCCGGCCGAATTTGCCGAAGGGCCGGCCGTTGCCGCGCGCAAGACCCGGCGCGACCCTGCCCCGGCCCACGGATAGGAATGTCCATTCTGTCGCAGGCCGGGAGCACGCCGCGCCTGACGCGGCGCGAGGCGATAGCGCTGATCGCCTCGGCGCTGCTGGCCGGCCGGCGGGGAATCCCAGCCGCGAAGGCCGCGCCGCCGGATGGTCGGCCGCAAGTGCCGTCCAAGGGCTTCAACCTGCCCGGCTGGGTCGATCGCAATCCGGGCTCCTCTCCGGCGCGACCCGTCCTCGAAAAGCTGCACGGCCTCGGCTTCCGCTCCGTCCGGCTTCCCGTTTCGGCGGACACGCTCGTCGGCGTCGGCACTGCCGATCGCACGGCAATGCTCGGCCGCATTCGGT
>JBQCFH010000208.1:0-5979 GCA_051959385.1 Rhizobiaceae bacterium
GGCGCTCAGCTCAATGCCATTTCCACGGCCCGCCTGAGCCGGCACCCTTTCCGCCAACCCCTTCCCACCGACGAAAACTCAACGCCATCCGTCTGATAATAAAAACCCCGCCGAAATCGACGGGGTTTGTCAGCAGCCTGAAGGCGCCGCTTTGGACGGCGCCTTCCGATAAGTCAGTTCGCAGGACGGATCAGCGCTTGGCGACGGGAACGTAGTCGCGCTGCGGCTTGCCGACATAGAGCTGGCGCGGCCGGCCGATCTTCTGGTGCGGATCCTCGATCATCTCCTTCCACTGCGCAATCCAGCCCACGGTGCGCGCGACGGCGAACAGCACCGTGAACATGGTGGTGGGGAAGCCGAGCGCCTTCAGCGTGATGCCCGAGTAGAAGTCGATGTTCGGATAGAGCTTCTTCTCGATGAAATATTCGTCGGTAAGCGCGATCCTTTCCAGTTCCATCGCGACGTCGAGGAGCGGATCGTCCTTGATGCCGAGCTCCCCGAGCACCTCATGCGTCGTCTTCTGCATGATCTTGGCGCGCGGATCGTAGTTCTTGTAGACGCGGTGACCGAATCCCATCAGCCGGAACGGATCGTTCTTGTCCTTGGCGCGGTTGATGAATTCGGGGATGCGATCGACCGTGCCGATCTCCGAAAGCATGTTGAGCGCCGCCTCGTTGGCGCCGCCATGCGCCGGGCCCCAGAGACAGGCGATGCCGGCGGCGATGCAGGCGAAGGGATTGGCGCCTGACGAGCCTGCCAGCCGCACAGTCGAGGTCGAGGCGTTCTGCTCATGGTCGGCGTGCAGGATGAAGATGCGCTCCATGGCGCGCGCCAGCACCGGGTTGACCTTGTACTCCTCGCAGGGCACGGCGAAGCACATATGCAGGAAATTGGCGGCGTAGTTCAGCTCGTTGCGCGGATAAACGAAGGGCTGGCCGATGTGATACTTGTAGGCCATGGCCGCGATCGTCGGCATCTTGGCGATCATCCGCAGGCTCGCGACCATGCGCTGGTGCGGGTCGGAGATGTCGGTCGAGTCGTGATAGAAGGCCGACATCGCGCCGACCATGCCGCACATCACCGCCATCGGGTGCGCATCGCGGCGGAAGCCGGTGAAGAAACGGTTCATCTGCTCATGCACCATGGTGTGGTGCGTCACGCGATAGTCGAAATCGTCCTTCTGCGCCTTGGTCGGCAGTTCGCCGTAGAGCAGGAGATAGCAGACTTCGAGGAAATCGCCGTGTTCGGCGAGTTGTTCGATCGGATAGCCGCGGTGGAGAAGGATGCCCTCATCGCCGTCGATATAGGTGATGGCTGACTCGCAGCTCGCGGTGGAGGTGAAGCCCGGATCGTAGGTGAAGGCGCCGGTCTCCTTGTAGAGCGCGCCGATATCGATGACCTGGGGACCGACCGTGCCGCTGCGCACGGTGAACTCATGCGATTTGCCGCCGAAATCCAGTTTCGCTTTTGATTCGGTCATTGCAAACTCCTTCTTCTTTTATTTATGCCCGGAAGCATACTTGTGCAGTGCAAAACGTCGTGAATTCGAAAATAGGCCTTCTTGTCCGCGCGTTTCCAAAATTCCGTTGCCTGCTCGACAGGTGCAATGTTGCACTGCAAAAGCCTGATTTCAATGCGAATTTCCTTGGCCTTCAGGCTAATCGATTTGATCTTCTATTCGCGCCAGGCTCTCCTCCCGGCCGAGCACATCCAGCACGTCGAAAACGCCAGGCGACGTGCTTTTTCCGGTCAGCGCGGCGCGCAGCGGCTGCGCCGCCTTGCCGAGCTTGAGGCCGTTCGCCTCCGCGAAGGCGCGGACTGCGGCTTCCGTGGTCTGGGCGCTCCACTCGGTTGATTTCGCAAGCTCTGGCAGGAGCTGCCGCAGAACCGCCTTGCCGTCTGCGTCCAGGATCGTCGCGGCCTTCTCGTCGAGCGCCAATGGCCTTTGCGCGACAAGGAAGGCGGCGCTGTCGGTGAGCTCGATCAGCGTGCGCGCACGCTCCTTCAATCCTGGCATGGCGCGGAGAAGCCGCGCCTTCGCCGCCTCGTCCAGCCGCGCCGCGAATTCCGCGCCGTTCGGCAGATAGGGCAGGGAGGCGAGCAGGGCATCGAGCAGCGCCGCGTCGTCCATGCGCCGCATGTGCACGGCATTCAGCGCCTCGAGTTTCTGGAAATCGAAGCGCGCCGCGCCTTTGTTGACATCCTCGATCTCGAACCAGCGGACCATGTCCTCGGTCGACATGATCTCGTCGTCGCCATGGCTCCAGCCAAGCCTTGCGAGATAGTTCCGGAGCGCGGCGGGCAGGTAGCCCATGGCGCGGTAGGCATCGACGCCGAGCGCGCCGTGCCGTTTCGAGAGCTTGGCGCCGTCCGCCCCATGGATGAGCGGGATGTGCGCCATGACCGGCACCTTCCAGCCCATGGCGTTGTAGATGATCGTCTGGCGCGCCGCGTTGGTCAGGTGGTCGTCACCGCGGATGATATGGGTGACGCCCATGTCGTGGTCGTCGACGACGACCGCGTGCCTGTAGGTCGGGTTGCCGTCCGAGCGCAGGATGATGAAGTCGTCGAGATCCTTGTTGGGAAAGTGTATCTCGCCCTGGACGCGGTCATGGACGATTGTCTGGCCGCTAGTCGGCGCCTTGATGCGGATAGCGCCTTTCGCGCCGGCCGGCGCCTCGGAAGGATCGCGGTCGCGCCAGCGCCCATCATAGCGCGGCGGGCGGCCCTCCGCGCGCGCCTTCTCGCGCATTTCCTCGAGCTCGGCCGGCGTGGCGTAGCAGTAATAGGCATTTCCCCTGCGCACGAGTTCCTCGGCCACCTCGCGGTGCCGCGAGGCGCGGCCATATTGCGAGATCGGCTCGCCGTCCCAGGTGAGACCGAGCCAGGTGAGGCCGTCGATGATGGCCGCGGTCGCGGCCTCAGTCGAGCGCTCCCGGTCGGTGTCCTCGATCCGGAGCAGCATTTTGCCGCCGGTGTGCTCGGCATAGAGCCAGTTGAACAGCGCCGTGCGCGCGCCGCCGATATGCAGGAATCCGGTAGGCGAGGGGGCAAATCGTGTGACGACGGCAGACATGGCATTCCGGGGAGGCGGCGCACGGCCGGAAGCGGCAAGCGCGCGCGGTGGCGTTTGGCTGGCGTTCATGTAGCATAGGCAGACCGGGGTGCAAGCCTTTCGGCGCGGGGAAGCCGATATGGGGGACGACAGCGCGACAGAGATCGGCGACGAGCGGTCGCAGTTCGGCCCGCGCCTTCTCGACCGGCCTGCGGCGTTCGAGGCGGGCGGCAGGCAACCGGAAGACGTCCGTTCCGAAAAATCTGCGGGAACCAGGCCTCTCCGGCTAGGCCCTAGGGCGTATTCCTGGCGCCAGGCGAAAGAGCGCCTTTGGGCCGCAACCGCCAAGGCGGCTGCCAGCGAATGGGAGCGCGGCACCGCTTTTCTGCTCGTTCCGGTATGTCTCTCGACGGGCGCGCTGATCTATTTCTACATTTCCTGGGAGCCGCCTTTCCTTTCGCTCCTGTCGAGCGCCGCCGCGCTTTCACTAGCCTGGCTGCTGGCCCGGTCGAAATTCCTCCTCCGCCTGGCGCTATTAGCGGCGCTGCTCGTCGTCGCGGGCGTGCTGGCCGCCAAGTTCGAGACCTGGCGCGCCTCGACCAGAATGCTCGGCGCGGACATCAGCACCCGCATCGTCGGACGCGTGGTGACGATCGAGCATCAGGCAAGCGGCCGGGTGCGCCTCACCATCGATATCGTTTCCACGTCGCGGCCGCATCTGCGCTACGCGCCCGAGCGGATCAGGGCCAGCGCCCGGAAAATCCCGGCCGACATAGAGCCGGGCTCGGGCGTCAGCGGCGTCGTCCACCTGTTTCCGCCGAGCGGCCCGCTCAGGCCGTCGAGCTACGACTTTTCCTTCCGCAGCTATTTCGACGGGATCGGCGCCAGCGGCTTCTTCCTGACCAACCCCGAAACCGTACCGTTGAAAAGGACGCCCACGCTGCGGGATCGGTTGGCTGCCGGGGTCGCCATGCTGCGGGAGGCGCTTGCCGACCGGGTGCGTGCGGCCGTGCCCGGACCGAATGGCGAAATCGGCGCCGCCCTGATGGCGGGCGTCGAATCCGGCATTCCCGATGACATCAACGAAGCGCTTCGAATCACCGGCCTGGCGCATGTGCTCTCGATCTCGGGGCTGCACATGGCGCTGGTGGCGGGCATCGTGCTCGTGTCCGTCCGGCTCGGCCTGGCGCTGTTTCCCGGCTTTGCCTCGCGCCATCCGACGAAGAAATACGCGGCGGCCGTCGCGCTGGCCGCCATCGCCTTCTATCTGGTCATTTCGGGCGCCGGCGTGGCGACTTTGCGCAGCTTCATCATGCTGGCGATCATGCTGGTGGCGGTGCTCTTCGACCGCGCGGCGATCAGCATGCGCAATTTCGCGCTTGCGGCCCTCGTCGTGGTGCTGACGGCGCCGCACGAGATCGTCGGCCCGAGTTTCCAGATGTCGTTTGCCGCCACCGCGGCGCTCATCAGCGCGTACGCCGCCTGGGCGGAATGGCGCCAGCGCGGGCCGCGGCGTTCGCCGCCGCCGCAAACGGCATCCTATCTCGGCCGCGGCGGCAGGGCCGTCATACGGCACTTCGCCGGGCTTGCCGCGACTTCACTGATCGCCGGCACCGCGACTGCGCTTTTCGCGGCCTGGCACTTTCAGCGCGTCTCGCCGCTCGGCCTCGTCGCCAATCTCGCGACGATGCCGGTCATCTCCGTGATCGTCATGCCCTTCATGGTGCTCGGCCTGGTCCTCATGCCGTTCGGGCTGGACGGGCCGGCGCTCGCCATCATGGGCAAGGGCATCGGCCTGTTCACCGAGATCGCGGTTGCCCTTTCCAAGCACTCGCCTTTCGATGCGATCGGCATATTGCCCGGCCCGGCGGTCGCACTGCTCGCAACAGCGCTCGTCATCCTGACGCTCGCCACCACCTGGCTCAGGATCGCGGCGCTGCCGCTCCTGGCCGTCGGCATCGCGCTCATCGCGCGACGCCCCGCGCCGGAGCTCTTCATCTCGGAAGACGCGAGGCTGGTCGCGCTGAAGCTTTCCGACGGCAGCGTCGCCATCAACCGAAACCGGCCGAACGAGTTCACCATGGAGGACTGGTCGCGCGCGATGATGGCGACGGCTGTCGAGAAGCCGGGCCGGATCGCCGCCTCGGCCATGCCGCAAGCCGCGCCGGAGGCGCCGTTCGCCTGCACCAAGACCTTGTGCATCGCCTGGAATACAAAGGGGGTGGTCGTGGCTCATGCCACTTCCGAAGAGGCCGCGCGCGATGCCTGCGCCGTCGCCAGCCTGATAGTCATCGACGACGCAACCGCCGGCGATCCCTGCGGCGCCGGCGGACCGGCGATCGTCACAAAGCGCGACCTGGCGCGCTATGGCGCCGCGGCCGTAACCTTCCGGGAAACCGCCGCCGGCTTCCGGCCGATCGTGGAATATTCGATCGGCAGGCCCTACCGGCCCTGGCATGCCGAGCGCGCCTATTCGCGGGAAGCGCGCGGCCTTCCGCCCTATCAGCGCCGGCCGCGTTCGGACGGCAGCAAGCACCGGACCCGCCGTCGCGACCGGGCGCATGAGACCAACACCCCGCCCGCCGATCCCGATCAGTAGCGCCGGATCAGGCCGACGAGCTTGCCCTGGATCTTGATGCGGTCCGGACCGAAGATACGCGTTTCGTAGGCGGGGTTCGCCGCTTCGAGCGCGATCGAAGCGCCCTTGCGCCGGAAGCGCTTGAGGGTCGCTTCCTCCTCGTCGACGAGCGCCACCACGATCTCGCCGGGACTGGCGGTATTCGCGTTGCGGATGATCACCGTGTCGCCGTCGAGAATGCCGGCCTCGATCATCGAATCGCCCTTGACCTCGAGTGCGTAGTGCTCGCCGCCGGAAAGCATCTCCGGGGGCACGGCGATCGAATGCGTCTGGTGCTGGATGGCGT
>JBQCFH010000209.1:0-8076 GCA_051959385.1 Rhizobiaceae bacterium
CGTCATGCCGGGGGCGGGCGCTTCCTCTATCACCTTCTGGTGGCGGCGCTGCGCCGAGCAGTCCCGCTCGAAGAGATGCACGGCCCCGCCATGATTGTCGCCGAACACCTGGATCTCGATATGGCGCGGCTTCTCGACATATTTCTCGACCAGGACCTGGTCGTCGCCGAAGGCGGCCTTCGCCTCGCGCCGCGCCGCCGCAAGCTCTTCCGGGAAGCGGTCCGGATCGTCCACGCGGCGCATGCCCTTGCCGCCGCCGCCGGCGCGCGCCTTGATCAGCACCGGATAGCCGATCTCGCGCGCCTTGGAGGCGAGCACCACGATCTCCTGCGCCTCGCCGTGGTAGCCGGGCACGACCGGCACGCCAGCCTTCTCCATCAGCCGCTTGGCCGCGTCCTTCAGGCCCATGGCGCGGATCGACGCCGCCGAAGGCCCGATGAAGACAAGGCCGTCGGCGGTCACCTGGTCGACGAAATCCGGGTTTTCCGAGAGAAAGCCGTAGCCCGGATGGATTGCTTCCGCGCCCGTCTTTCTGGCCGCCTCGATGATGCGATCGCCGCGAAGATAGCTATCGCCGACGGGGGAGGGGCCGATATGGACGGCCTCGTCCGCCATCGCGACATGCAGCGCGCCGGCATCGGCGTCCGAATAGACGGCGACGGTGGCGATGCCCATGCGCCGCGCGGTGCGGATGACGCGGCAGGCGATCTCGCCGCGATTGGCGATCAGGATCTTCTGGAACATAGCAGCTTTTTATCTCCCCCCTTGAGGGGGAGAAAGCAAATTCCTGGGCTTGGCGGAGCCAAGTCCTTGGAATTTGCAAGAGAGGGGGCGTATTTCGTGGGGGCTGCACCTTTCAGGCATGGCCCAGTTCCCGCCTGATCCGCATGATGACGCCCTCCGTATCCCTCACGATTTCCTCGTTCCAGAGCCGCAATACCGTATAGCCTTGCGCCTCGAAATACCGATCCCGAACTGTATCTTCGGGGGCAGCGCCATGCTGCCAGCCATCGGCCTCGACGACGAGTTTCGACTCAAAACAGACAAAGTCCACGATATACGGCCCGAGCGGTACCTGACGTTTGAATTTGTGTCCCTCGATCCTTCGGCCGCGCAATGCCTGCCAAAGCATGTTTTCGGCTTTGGTCGAATCTCTTCGCATGGATTTCGCGAAGGCGCGCTGTCTTGGTGGGATAGGCGTAGCCACGGTTCCTCTCTGCTTTGACGATATTCCCCCTCTCTTGCAAATTCCAAGGACTTGGCTGCGCCAAGCCCAGGAATTTGCTTTCTCCCCCTCAAGGGGGGAGATAGAGGCCGCCTAATCGGCAAGCGCCGCGATGGCCCTCCGGTGGAGATCGGCGGCGTAGGCGTCGAAGCAGCAGAAGACGACGCGCTCGAGCGGGTCGTTCTCGGCAACGAAGGCGGCGACGGTGCGAACGGCGACCTCCGCCGCCTCGGGCTTCGGATAGCCGTAGATGCCGGTCGAGATCGCCGGAAAGGCGATGCTGGCGCAGCCATGCTCGATGGCAAGCACCAGCGAACGCCGGTAGCAGGAGGCGAGCAGTTCCGGTTCGCCCTGCCGGCCGCCATGCCAGACCGGGCCGACGGTATGGATGATATGCCGTGCCGGCAGGCGATAGCCTTTCGTGATCCTGGCGTCGCCCGTGTCGCAGCCGCCGAGTTGCCGGCATTCGGCGAGAAGTTCCGGTCCGGCCGCGCGGTGGATCGCGCCGTCGACCCCGCCGCCGCCGAGCAGCGAGGAATTGGCGGCGTTCACGATGGCGTCGACCTGAAGCGTCGTGATGTCCGCCTGCACCACAACAAGGCGTGTAGAAGACATGCCCTTTCCCTTCGGATCGGAAACTGGAAGGTTACGTTCCGCCTCGGTGAAGCTCAACCAGTTCATGTTCGGACTCCCTATGCTTTCGGCGGGATGAAGGCCTGCTGGATTTCCTTGAAGACGGGCAGCGCCTCCATCTGCTCGGCATGGCGTTTGAGCGCCGGCAGGCGATCGAGCGCGGCGAATTCCGGATGGGCCTCGCGAAGATGCCGGAGCATGCAGGCGACCGTGATATCCGCATGGCCGATGCGCCCGCCGAACCAGTAATCGCCGCCCGCCGCCGCAGCACGTTCCTTCTCCAGCACGTCGAGCGCGCCGTTGATCTGGCCGCGGCAGCGCTCCATCCACCTCGCCGATGCCGCGTCCTTGCCGTGCAGGTTCTGCTCGTAATAAAGCGCGACCGCCTTGTCGGAGATGCCCGTCGCCAGCGCCGCGATCTTCAGCGCGCGGCGCCGCGCCGGCTCCTCGGCCGGGAACATGCGATCGGCCGGCGGCATCATGCCGTCGAGATAATCGAGGATGGAAAGGCTCTCGATCAGCACCTCACCATCGTCGAGGACCAGCGTCGGCACCCGGAGAAGCGGGTTGTAGGGCCGGATCTTCTCCGCGTCGCCGAAGGTCGACCACGGCCGATGGTCGTAGGGGACGCGATAGAGGCGCATGGCGATCGCAACCCTGCGCACGAAGGGCGAATCGTACTGGCCGATGAGGATCATGCGAGGCTCTCCTTTGGGCCGGGCAAGCTGGCACGGGCCGACCGGCCGGGCAAGAAGCGCGGAAAGGCCCTCCTGACACTTGGCGTCAGGATTTGCCCTTTCCTGCAAATGACGGACCGGCCGCACCGATTTCTACATGCGGCCGACACTTTCGCGCCGGCGATGACGCGGCGGCGGAAATTCTGTATCGACGGCGTCAGGCTAGTGGCGAGATGGCGGAGAACAGGTGAAGCGGACGCTGGCGATTCTGTTGTGGGCGTTGCCCGTGCTTGCCTCGCACGCCTTCGGGCAGGAGGAACAGCCGGTCGAGAAGGTGGAAGCTTACGCGATCTCGGGCTCTTCCGGCATCGAGCTCTACCGCTCGATCGGCGAGCACGGGCCGAAATCGAGGAACGGCCGCGCCGTCGCGGTGACCGATTACCGCCTGACCTGGACCCGCCGCTATCTGCCGGAAGGCGGCGCCTGCCGGCTGGCGACCGCGATGCCGCATCTGACGATCATCACGCACCTGCCGAAACCCTCGACCAGGCTGCCGGCGCGCACGCAGGCGCTGTGGGATAGGTTCATCGCCGGCATTGCCGCGCATGAGCGGGCGCATGCCGACATCATCAAGGCGACGGTCGAGGCGATCCGCGCGGCGACCGAAGGCTTGACCGTTCCCGACGATCCCGCCTGCCGCAAGATCCGCGCCGAGGTCACGAAGCGGGTGACGGCGCTGGCGGAGGAGATGCGCAAGAAGAACCGTGAGTTCGACCGGGTCGAGATGGGCAAGGGCGGCAATGTCCAGCAACTCATCCTGGCGCTGGTCAACGGCGACCGAGATTAAACAGCCTGTATCTCTCCATCTCGCCCCTCACCCTTACCCTCTCCCCGCAAGCGGGGAGAGGGGGCATCGGCGCTGCAGCCGGCCTCCTTCTCCCCGCCTGCGGGGAGAAGGTCCCGGCAGGGGGATGAGGGGCAATCGAAATAGGTTGGGAGACTGGCAGCCTTCGCAATTCTACTGCATCTGCGGCTTCTTCAGCGCCGCCGCCCGGTCGATCGACTTGACGCGCAGCCAGGTCTCGCGCCCGTCGCGCACGACCCTGAGCGGCAGTTCCGTGCCGGCCGGGCCGCTCGCCCAGACGCTGCGGTAGAAATCGGCGAGGCCGTTCACTTCCTTGTCCTTGACGTCGGAGATGATGTCGCCGCGCTTCAGGCCGGCCTTGTCGGCCGGGCCGTTGTCGGCCACGCTCATCACCACGACCTCGCCGTTATATTCGGCCGAGAAGGCGCCGAGCCACGGGCGCGGCGGCTTGGCGACCGCGCCGCGCGTCACCAGATCCTCGAAGATCGGCGGCAGCAGATCGATGGGCACGACCATGTTGATGTCCTCGACGGTCTCGCCCTGGCTCATCTGCAGCCGGAGCGAGCCGACGCCGAGCAGCTTCCCATCCGCGCCGACCAGCGCCGCGCCGCCCCATGAAGGATGGGCCGGCGCCGTGAAGATGGCGTTGTCGAGGAGGTATTCCCAGTAGCCGGCGAATTCCTGCCGGGCGACGATCTCCCCCTCCACCGCGCGGCCCAGCCCGTCGGCGAGCAGGATCGGGTCGCCGACCTTGGCGCGCTTGGAATCGCCGAAGGAAAGCGCCGGCAGGTCGAGCCCGCCGAGCGCCTGCACGAGGCCGAAGCCGGTTTCCTGGTCGTAGGCAAGCGCATGGCCCGGCGCGACGATGCCGTCGTGCCGCGTGAGCCACACCTCCTCGGCTTCGGTGATCCGGTTGCGGATGGTGAGGACCAGGCCGTTCTCGCGGCTGACCTCGCCGCTGCCCTCGCGGCGCGTACCGAGCGTATCGGCCGTGAAGGCGTCGTTCGGGATGGTGGCGCGAACGGCGACGAGGGAGGGGCGGATCGGATCGAAGTTCATATTCTGCACCGGTTTTGCGAACGCGGCGCGGCCTCGCACCGCAAGTCCCTTCGTCCTATACGTATGGTTTGCCGCGAGCCGTGCAAGCCGTCGCGGCGCCCTGCCTCAGCCCGCTTCGCCCTTCTCCAACTCGGCTCCCGCCACGTAGAGCATCACCGGCCGGATCTCGTAGATCGCGGTCGGGTTGACGCGGCGCAGTTCCCGCGCCGCCTCGATCGCGCCCTCGATCGAGGGATAGTCGACGATGTAGAAGCCGAGCAGTTCTTCCTTCGTCTCGGCGAAGGGCCCGTCGATGACCATGTCGCCGCCGCCGACCTTGCCGCGCAGCGTTTTGGCGCCTTTCGTCGGGCCGAGCCGCGCCGCCGGCCCGAGATGCTTTTCCTTGACCAGCCGGTCGTTGATCTCGAGCAGGTCGTCCATCAGCGCGTCGTCCTCCTGCTGCGACCAGGATTCGACGACGCCCTCGGCGTGGTAGGCGAGGATGGCATAGTGCATGGGCGGCTCCTTTGGGTACGGATCGGGAGATTTACTCCTTCTCCGGTTTGCTGCGCAAACCACCTCTGTCTCTCGATTTGGGGAGAAGGGTGTGCCGCGGCCACGCGCGTCATGCCGGTTTCCGGCTGAAGCGAAGCGGAAGACGGAAGACCGGCACCCATTCCGTAGAATAACTGGCTATTCTCCGCCACATGGTGACGGATGTGCCACCGCACAACCCAATCCGAGGCGCCACCTTACTTTCGCGCCCCGACGGCATGGATCCCGGATAACGGGATCGCCGCTTCGCGCCGCTCCGGCTTCCGGGATTGTTTGAGGCGAGTGCGGTAGGGTGGCGGCCGAAGCTCCGGGGCACTTGACCTCCCGGTGGTTCGGCGGCAGGCGACCGCACCGGGATCGGGTAACACCCGACGTCATCAAGGTTCCCTGCCGTCTTCCGCCATCGCTTGGAGAGTTGATGGGGCCTCTGGCTGCCGCCACGCCCGTAAACAATCCGAAGCTTGCCAGGAGGATAGCATCAGCATGGCCTTTCTGCATCAGCAACCTGCCCGCTGCCTCGGCTTCGACATCGCCAAGGACAGCATCGTCGTCAGCGATGGCGTCGGTCGGGCACGACCTGGATCGTGTCGCCCGAGAAGAGCGCCCCGCCGCCGAGCCAGGGGCAGTGAAGCACCGACGCGCCGGCGAAATGGCCGCCGCAGCGAACCATGGTCGCCGCACCCAGCGAAAGCCGCTCGCCCGACCAGAATTTCACCGCGCCGTCGTTCCGCTGCACCCATTCGGCGTCGTCCTCATGGATGTGGACCGGAACGCCGCCGAAAGCCGCGCTCCATTCCGTCATGCAAGAATAATAATGCGGGTGCGAGATGGCGATCGAGGAGAGCCCGCCGAGCCCCTCGATCCGCCTGACCGTCGCCTCGTCGATCAGGCTGATGCAGTCCCAAAGAATGTTGCCGTCCGGGTGCAGGATGAGGAAGGCGCGCTGGGCGATGGCAAAAGCCGGCCGTATCTTCAGGCTGAAAAGCCCGTCCGCCTCCTGCGTCCAGCCGATCTCGTGGTCACGCCCCAGCGCCGCCATCTCCGTCCAGCTTTGCCCGCCGGCCGGCACGTATTGCCGCTCGTCCTCGCAGATCGGACAGGCGGCGGGCGGCCGGGCGCTCTCCGGATATTGCGTGCCGCAGGTGACGCAGATGAAGCGGGGCATGGGCGAAGCCTACTCTGGCTCGTGGAAGATGACGTGGAAAATAAATCGTGCGAGCAATACCCCCTCTGCGGTTTGCTACGCGAGTCGGAGAAGGGGCCTGCCAGCCGTTGTTCATTCCGAAAACAATTCCGCATGCGTGCCGGCGCGGACGAAAATCACCTGACCGGCCTTGCCGCTGTCATCGACCGAATAGACAAGCAGGAAATCGCCGCCGACGTGGCATTCGCGATGGCCGGCCCACTCGCCCTTCAGCGGATGGTCGCTCCATTCCTGCCCGAGTGGTCCGTCATTGGCAATCAGGAGAAGCATCGCTTCCTTGAGCCGGCGCATGTCGTACCGCCCGGAGCGTGAAAGCCGCTCCCAATCCTTGAGAAACTGCCTTGTGTAGTCGGAACGGCGCGGCGTCGCCGCACGCTTACTGTCCACCGGCCTTTTCAAGGTCGGCCATCAGTTGGTCGGCGTTTTTGAAACGAGTTTTTCCTTTCGCGATCATCTCGTCCGCTTCGGCCATCGCAGCGCGCGTGGTCGCATTGGGCACCGTGAGCTCGAGCGGAAATGCCTGATCGGCGACCACGCGCTTGAGGAAGATGCGCACGGCGTCGGAAACCGACAACCCCATCGCATCCAGCGCGGCGGTCGCCTGTTCCTTGGTATCATCATCGACACGGACGTGAAGCATGGATGTGCGCGCGTTCATTGGGGCAATATGTATCGCAAATGAGGTACAGTCAAGAATGGAATGATCACTGTTTGAAGCAGTGTTCACGATGCCACTGCAGGAAGCGTGGGGCAGGACGTTGCGAAACGCGCTGCGGCGCGAGCGCATGGCCGGTTCGATTGATCATGGCTCGCACGCCCTCCTGATCATTGATCTGCCGCGACACGAGAATCTCCAGGTCGTCGGCAAGGCCGATCAGCCCGCGGTCAAACATCCAGTGCATGGTGCCTGAAAGCGCAATGCCGTTGGTCAGGATGTCCGGCCCATTTGCAGTAACCGGCCGGATATGGGCCGCCTCCACTTCGGCGCGGCCACCGCCATTGATCAGTTTGAGGCCGGTGACGGCGCAGCGTTGATCGTAAGCCTGAAGCACGACGCGACGGAAAATACGGTCCCGTACAATGCGCGAGGTCAGCGTCGTGACGCGTTCGCGCTCCTCCTCATAAAAGAAGGGCGATTGCTCCTCATCGAACCCATTCGCTGCCGGCTCGCCAACACGCGGCAGCAGGACATTATGCTCGTCAAGCCCGGCTTCGACGATGCGTCGGAAGTCGGCAGGCGCAAGCGGTCTGACGGCCGATTGGGCACGGCCAGAAATCCGGCCCTCCTCGTTCAGTACGCCACGCTCGATCACGCCATCCGGCCCGCTGAAAGGCACGGGATTGGGAAAATCTAGATAGGTGCCGGGCTCGACGATCGCGAGATACATGCCCGCTGTTCCGGGATCAGGAATAACCTGCTGAACCTTGGCAACGGCGAAATAGCCGCGCGTCTCCCGCACCTTGCTCGGTTCCAGATAGATGATCCAATCGCCAACACAGGCCTCGACGCGACGGAGATATTGCGGCGGGAACTGATAACGCTCGGCCGGACTGTCATCATAGATCGAGTCAGAGCGATGGATGAAGACGCCGAAGGGCATCGACCTACATCCTCCACACGCCCACCTTCATCTCCTCCACCGCCGCGTTCAGCGCCGCGCTCAAAGACAGCGCCAGCACCTCGCGCGTTTTGGCCGGGTCGATGATGCCGTCGTCCCAGAGGCGGGCGGAGGAATAGAGCGGGTGGCCTTCGTGCTCGTATTTCATCAGGATCGGCTTCCTGAATTTCTGCTCCTCCTCGGCGGTCCACGCGCCGCCCTTGCGCTCGATGCCCTCGCGCTTCACCAGCGCCAGCACGGTCGCGGCCTGCTCGCCGCCC
>JBQCFH010000210.1:0-14592 GCA_051959385.1 Rhizobiaceae bacterium
CGGCTTTCGCGCTTCTCGCCGTCCTTCCAGGGGCGCTGGTGGTCGCCCTCGATGATCATGTGCACGCCCTGGAGCACGTAGCGATCCGGATCGTCCTTGAAGGCGATGATGCCCTTGAGCCGGAGGATGTTCGGGCCTTCCATCTGCGTCACCTTCTGGATCCACGGGAAGAATTTCCGCGAGTCCATCTCGCCGCCGCGCAGCGACACCGACTGCACCGTCACGTCGTGGATGTCGGACAGCTCGCCGTCATGGTGGTGGTGGTGATGATGGTGATCATGGCCGTCATGATCGTGATGATGGTCATGGTCCTGGTCATGCTCGTCGGCGTCGAGGAAATGCGGGTCGTTCTCCAGCGCCCGCTTGAGGTCGAAGGCGCCGCGGTCGAGCACCTCCGCAAGGTCGATGCCGGCGCGGGTCGTGCGATGGATGCGCGCCGAGGGATTGATCTTGCGGATCGTCGCCTCGACACTCTTCAGTTCCTCCTCGCTGACGAGGTCGGTCTTGTTGAGCAGGACCACGTCGGCGAAGGCGATCTGGTCCTCCGCCTCGCGGCTGTCCTTCAGCCTGAGAGGCAGGTGCTTGGCGTCGACCAGCGCCACCACGGCGTCGAGCCTGGTCTTGGCGCGCACGTCGTCGTCCATGAAGAAGGTCTGCGCGACCGGGGCGGGATCGGCCAGCCCCGTGGTCTCGACCAGGATCGCGTCGAAGCGGCCGGGCCGGCGCATCAGCCCCTCGACCACGCGGATCAGATCGCCGCGCACCGTGCAGCAGACGCAGCCATTGTTCATCTCGTAGATTTCCTCGTCGGATTCCACGATCAGGTCGTTGTCGATGCCGATCTCGCCGAACTCGTTGACGATGATGGCGTAGCGCTTGCCGTGGTCTTCGGAGAGGATGCGGTTCAGAAGCGTCGTCTTGCCGGACCCGAGATAACCGGTCAGCACGGTCACCGGGATCTGCGCCTGGGAGTCTGTCATGATATGCCTCGTTCGGATGCGGGCCTGATATAGGACGGCTCGGCTCGGATTGCACGTCCCGATCGCCCGTGCGCGGCCTGTCATCCGCCTGTCATAAGGCTTTGCCATTCAGGGAAAACAATTGCCGGCAAAATGGCGGCGAATTGCCTGACGATCAGGCAGTTGCCAAAGCGCCGGGCGCCGCTAAGGTCCGTATCAGCTTGCCGAGGAGGGCAACAGCCATGGCCAAGGGCGACAAGGCCGCGACGATGAACCTGTTGCAGTCGGCCGCGCGGCTGTCGCGCACATCGCTTGCGAGCCGGCTGAACGGCCACGGGCTTTATCCCGGCCAGGACCAGATCATGCTGGCGCTGGCGAAGGAGGACGGGCAGACGCCCGGCCAGCTCGCGCTTAGGCTGGGGGTAAGACCGCCGACCATCACCAAGACCATCAACCGGCTGCAGGGCCAGGGCTTCCTCGCCAAGCAGGCTTCCGAGCAGGACGGCCGGCAGGCGCATGTTTTCCTGACGGAAAGCGGCCGCGACGCCATCAAGACGATCGAGAAATCGGTGCGCAAGACGCAGAAGCTGGCGTTGAAGGGCCTCGACAAGAAGGACCAGAAGACGCTGGCCAAGCTCCTCGCGCGGGTAGAGGCCAATCTCTCCGATGCCGATCATATCGAGTTGGACGACGAAGCCGCAGACGAGGCGCCGGCCGCGTCTCAATGATTTCTTGCGGGCATGAAGCGCCGCCAGCGAAAAAATCTTTGACCTCTGCTTCTTCGATGGCATAAGCAGTTTTAAACTGTTTAAGCGGCGGCCGGAGGCTGCTTCGCCGGGAGAGGGGCACTGGCTCAAAAGATCAAGCTGTCGACGATTGCCGACGCGCTCAAAGTATCCACGGCCACGGTGTCGCTGGCGCTCCGCGATTCGCCGCTCGTAGCCGACAAGACGCGCGAGCGCATCAAGGAACATGCGCGCGCCATCGGCTACATCTATAACCGCCGGGCGGCCAGCCTCAGGACCTCGCGCTCCGGCATTGTCGGCGTCGTCGTGCACGACATCATGAACCCGTTCTACGCCGAGATCCTGCGCTCGATCGAATCCGAGCTCGACCGCGGCCGCCAGACCTTCCTGCTCTGCAACCATTATGACGATCTGGAGAAGCAGCGGACCTTCGTCGACACGTTGCTGCAGCTCGGCGCGGACGGCGTCATCATGTCGCCGGCCATCGGCACGCCGAAGGAAGACATCGCGCTGGCCGAGGGAAACGGCCTGCCGGCGGTGCTGATCGCCCGCAGCGTTGAGGGGGCCGACGTTCCCGTCTTCCGCGGCGACGACGCCTACGGCATCGGGCTCGCGACCAACCACCTGATTTCGCTCGGGCACAGGCGCATCGCCATGATCGGCGGCGCCGACAACACGTCCACCGGGCGCGACCGCTACCATGGCTACGTGGTGGCGATGCGGAAGGCGGGGCTTGCCATCCGGCCGGACTGGCGGCTTTCGGGCCCACGCACCAAGCAGGCGGGCTTCGAGGCGGCGCAGCAATTTTTGGCGCTGAAGGACAAGCCGACGGCGGCGGTCTGCTGGAACGACCTTGTGGCGATCGGGCTGATGAACGGCATCGCCCGCGCCGGGATGGTGACGGGCGTCGACATCTCCGTCACCGGCTATGACGATCTCGAGGAGGCGGCGATCGCCACCCCGGCGCTGACGACTGTGTGGAACGGGCAGCGCGAAGTCGGCCGGCGGGCGGCGCGGGCGCTGCTCGACCGGCTGGGCGGCATCGAGGTTCATGGCGGGCAGGAACTCATCCGGCCGGAACTCCATGTTCGCCAGTCGACAGGGAAACCGAAAGAAAGATGAAGAAAGCGAGAGAGACAGAATGAACGCTTCGGGTGAAATCAGTGTGCTCGTGCCGGGCCGGCTCAACGAGCACGCGCTGGCGCTCATCCGCCAGACGTTCACGATGCACACGATCCCGACCGGCGACGCCAGGCTGGTCACGCGGGAGATGGCGGAAAACGTTCGCGGCATCGCCTCCATGGCGCCGGTCGACGCTGCCCTGATCGATGCGCTGCCGAAGCTCGAGATCATCGCCAATTTCGGCGTCGGCTACGATGCTGTGGACGCAGGCCACGCCGCCGCGAAGGGCATCATGGTCACCAACACGCCGGACGTGCTGACCGAGGAGGTGGCCGACACCGCGCTCGGCCTCCTTATCAATACGGTGCGCGAGCTTCCGAAGGCGGAAAGATGGCTGCGCGAGGGACGCTGGCCGAAGGAAGGCTCCTATCCGCTCGCCAATGCGACGCTGCGCGGACGGCGCGCCGGCATCTTCGGAATGGGCCGCATCGGAACGGCCATCGCGAGGCGGCTGGAGGCGCTCGGCATGCCGGTCGCCTACTATAATCGCAGCCCGGTCGCGGGCTCCCCCTACGCCTATTATCCGAGCCTGCGGGAATTGGCGGAAGCGGTCGATACGCTGATCTGCGTTGCGCCCGGGGGCAAGGCGACGGAGAAGGCCGTCAACGCCGAGGTGCTCGCCGCCCTCGGGCCGAACGGCGTTCTCGTCAATATCGGCCGCGGCAGCTCGGTCGACCAGGATGCGCTGATCGCCGCGCTCGAAAGCCGCACGATCCATGCGGCGGGACTCGACGTCTTCGCCGACGAGCCGAACGTGCCCGAGCGGCTGCTCAACCTGCCGAACGCCAGCCTTCTGCCGCATGTCGGTTCTTCCACCGTGCACACGCGCAACGCCATGGCCAAGCTGCAGGTGGACAATCTCATCTCATGGTTCGGCGAGGGCAGGGCGCTTACGCCCGTTCCGGAGACGCGGCATGTCGGCCACAAGTCTTAACGCCTGTTTAAGAGTTGCAGCCCATCCTGACGGGTCAAGGCGGCGATTTAGCCGTGGCTGGGGGGCCGGAACATGAATCTGTTGTCCATCGGAATGGTCGCGGGGCTCGCTGCGACGCTCGGCGTGGCGGCCATGAAACAGCCGCCTGCGGCGAGCGACGGCGCGCCGGCAAAGATGGCGGAGGCCTCCGCCGTGCGGAACCCCGATACCGTTTTCCGGCTGGAAACGCCGGGCGGACGCGCAAGCTGCATCGTGCGCAAGGGCCGGACCTTGTCCGATGGACGGTCGGTGCTCCTGCCCGGTCCGCGCTGCGCCGAAATCTTCGCGCCGCTCGGCCAGGCGACCGTGTGGCGCACGGGCGACGACGCCACCGTCGACTTCGTCGGCAAGGGCGGGCAGACCCTGGTCCGGTTCGCGCTGGCCGACGGCGCCGGCTACGAATCCGTGCGGCCGCGCTCGAGGATTTTCTCTCTCACCGCCGAATAGCGGCCTCGCTGAAGGCTACTCCGCCGCGGCGCGCATCGCGCCACGCGCGTCGCGATGCGCGCGGACCGCGTCGCCGAAGGCCTCGAAGACGCGCCGCGAGGTCGCGTCGGTGCCTGCCCAGTATTCGGGGTGCCACTGGACGCCGACCGCGAAGGCCGGCGCGCCCCTCACCGATACCGCCTCGACCGTGCCGTCCTCGGCGACCGCCTCGCCGTCGAGCCGGGAGCCGAGCCGGTCGAGACCCTGGCGGTGCAGCGAGTTCACCTTGATGTCACCCGCGCCGAAGATGCCGGCGAGGCAGCTTCCCGGCTTGATCGACACGTTCTGGCGGATGGCGAAGCGTTCCTCCTGCCGGTCGCTTGCCGGTGCGCGATGGTCGATCGCGCCTTCGCGCTCATGGATTTCCGTCGCCAGCGTCCCGCCGAGCGCCACGTTCAGCTCCTGGATGCCGCGGCAGATGGCGAGCAGCGGCACGCCGTTTTCGATCGCCTTGCGGATCAGCGGAAGCGTGGTGGCGTCGCGCGCGGTGTCGTAGGGGCCGTTGGCCTCGCTCGCGTCGCCGCCATAGAGCGTGGGGTGTACGTTCGATTTCGATCCGGTGATCATGACGCCGTCGACCGCGGCGAGCAGCGCGTCTAAATCGAGCCGTTCGCCGAAGGAGGGCACGAGCACGGGCAAAACGCCGG
This sequence comes from Rhizobiaceae bacterium, assembly GCA_051959385.1. Classification (GTDB taxonomy): domain Bacteria; phylum Pseudomonadota; class Alphaproteobacteria; order Rhizobiales; family Rhizobiaceae; genus Mesorhizobium_L. Next base: position 4,994 of record JBQCFH010000210.1, read on the forward strand.
CGGCCGAGACGGCGGCTTCGAGATATTGCTGCGGCGTGGCATGCCAGGTGTAGTTCTCGAACGCCTTGACATCGGTGGCGACCGCGACCAGCGGCTGGTTCATCGTGGACCTCGGCTTCTTATCGTGCGCATGAAGCGCCGCGTCGAAAATAGTATGATTGAGCGGCGTTTCCAATTGCGGCTATCGGGAAGAGGTCGGTGGCGAGATGAAGCACGCCCACCCTCCGCCTTGCGGGGACCGTCGCGAACGCAGTGAGCGGGGTGGGTGACAGCATGCCAGGAAACTACCCCCACCCCGCCTGCCTCCACTTTGTTGCGGCGGCTCACCGACCCTCCCACAAGAGTAGGGCAATTGCATTTGGATGTTGTGCACCCCACCCCCGGCCTTCGGCCGGACCCTCCCCTTCGTGGGGAGGGTGGGCGCCAGACTCTCCGCCCTCCTCCCCCTTGACGGGGGAGGTGGCCCGCCTGTATCGCGGCGCGGAACTTCTTGACGGCCGCTCCCTTCGGACCGCGATACTGGCGGGCCGGTGGGGGTGAGAACTGCCATATGCGATTGCCGTGCCCAAGGGGGAGGGCGGGCCGAAATTGCGCCAGATCTCTTAAGTATTTATGCCATCGCGTTTTTCCGGCCTTTGCGCTGGACACCCGCGCGACCTTCTGTAGGGTGCCCGCGATTTTCGGTCAGCCTTGCTGTCCATTTCCCCCAACCCGCACCAGACACGGAGAAGCTCGATGGATCGTCGTACGTTTTTCAAGAAGGCAGGCGCCGCCGGGGCCGGCGTTGCCGCCGCCGGCGCGCTGGCCGCGCCGGCAATCGCGCAGTCGATGCCGAAAGTGACCTGGCGCTGCGCCTCCTCCTTCCCGAAATCGCTCGACACGATCTATGGCGGCGCGGTGACGATGGCGAAGTACCTGTCGGAGGCGACGGACGGGAATTTCACCATGCAGCCCTTCGCGGCGGGCGAGATCGTGCCCGGCCTCCAGGCGGCGGATGCCGCGGCGGCCGGCACCGTCGAGGTGGCGCACACGGTCACCTATTACTATTGGGGCAAGGACCCGGTATGGGCGCTCTTCGCGGACGTGCCGTTCGCGCTCAATGCGCGCGGCCGCAACGCCTGGCAGTATCATGGCGGCGGCATCGACCTCGCCAATGAATTCTTCGCCAAGCAGGGCCTGGTCGCCTTCCCCGGCGGCAATACGGGCACGCAGATGGGCGGCTGGTTCCGCAAGGAGATCAATACGGTCGACGATCTCAAGGGCCTGAAGTTCCGGGTCGGCGGCTTCGCCGGCAAGGTCCTGCAGAAGCTCGGCGTCGTGCCGCAGCAACTCGCCGGCGGCGACATCTATCCGGCGCTGGAGAAGGGCACGCTCGACGCCTGCGAGTGGGTCGGGCCGTACGACGACGAGAAGCTCGGCTTCGTCAAGGTGGCGCCGTATTACTATTATCCCGGCTGGTGGGAGGGCGGCCCCACCGTCAGCTACATGATCAACAAGGAGAAGTGGGAAGCGCTGCCGAAAGCCTACCAGTCGCTGTTCCGCACCGCGGCGCAGGCGGCGGACGCCGACATGCTACAGAAGTACGACTATGTGAATCCGGCCGCCATCAAGAAGCTGGTGTCGCAGGGCGCGCAGCTGAGGCCCTTCAGCAAGGAGATCCTCGAGGCCTGTTTCAACGCCGCCAACGAGGTCTACTCGGAGATGAGCGCCTCCAATCCCGCCTTCAAGAAGATCTGGGATTCGATCACCGCGTTCCGCAAGGACTATTACCTCTGGGACCAGGTGGCCGAGTACAATTTCGACACCTTCATGATGATCCAGCAGCGCGCCGGCAAGCTCTGAGCGCACGCGGACGGACTTCGAATTGCCCGGGGCGCCTCGCGCTCCGGGTTTTTCGTGCGCCGGGCGAAAAGATGGGCCGGGTCAAGGCGTTGGATCACGGCTCAATGCATGCTGGACTAACGGAGCCTCACGTGTATTGATGTCCGCAGCGCGGTGGGGCCAAGGGGAAAGCAAAGCCCGGCCGCTGCTTTCGTCAACTTGGGAGGAATTCAATGGATCGTCGTACATTTTTCAAGAAGGCCGGGGTCGCCGGCGCGGGAGCGGCTGCCGCCACAACGCTGGCGGCGCCGGCGATCGCGCAGTCGCAGCCAAAGGTGAACTGGCGCTGCGCCTCGTCCTTCCCGAAATCGCTCGACACGATCTTCGGCGCCGCGCAGACCATGGCGGATTACGTCAAGGATGCAACCGACGGCAATTTCACCATACAGGTCTTCGCCGCGGGCGAGATCGTGCCTGGCCTTCAGGCCATGGACGCCGCGGCGGCCGGCACGGTCGAGATGTGCCACACCGCCTGTTACTACTACTGGGGCAAGGACCCGACATGGGCGCTCGGAACCTGCGTGCCGTTCAGCTTCAACGACCGGCAGATGAACGCCTGGCTCTATTTCGGCGGCGGCAACGACCTGCTCAACGAGTTCTTCGCGACGCACAAGCTCTACGGCCTGCCTGCCGGCAACACCGGCGTGCAGATGGGCGGCTGGTATCGCAAGGAGATCAATACGCTCGACGACCTCAAGGGGCTGAAGATGCGCATCGGCGGGTTCGCCGGCAAGATCATCGAGAAGCTCGGGGTCGTGCCGCAGCAGATCGCCGGTGGCGACATCTATCCGGCGCTGGAGAAGGGCACGCTCGACGCCTGCGAATGGGTCGGTCCTTACGACGACGAGAAGCTCGGCTTCTACAAGGTCGCTAAGTACTACTACTATCCCGGCTGGTGGGAAGGCGGCCCGACCCTGCATTCGCTCATCAACCTCGACAAGTGGAACGCGCTGCCCAAGGCCTATCAGGCCGCGCTTAAATCGGCCTGCGAGGCGGCGAACTGCGACATGATGGCGAGCTACGACTACAAGAACCCGGGCGCGCTGAAACGGCTGGTGGCGAACGGCGCCGTGCTGCGTCCGTTCAGCCAGGAAATTCTCGAAGCCGCCTTCAACGCCGCGAACGATACCTACAAGGAGATCACCGCGTCGAATGCACCGTTCAAGAAGATTTTCGACAGCCAGAGGGCATTCCTCAAGGACGCCTATCTGTGGGACCAGGTTGCCGAATATACGTTCGACACGTTCATGATGATCCAGCAGCGCGCCGGGAAGCTCTGAACGAAACAGCATCGAAACGGAAAAGCCCCGGAGCATCCGCTCCGGGGCTTTTTCGTGGGCGACATGCAGCCGATTGCCGTCAGTTGAATTTCGGCGGCTGGCTGAGATCGGTCGCGGGCGGCGTCGTCGGTGCCGGCTTGGTAGCGCCGCCGCCGGGCGCAGGTGTGCCGCCGAGACCGGGCGGCGGCCCGCTGAGGCCGGGAGGCGTGCCGCCGACGCCCGGCGACTTGCTGTTGCCCGCACCCGGCGGGGCGAAGGGGTTGAAGCCCATTCCGCCGCCGCCGAGCCCCGGAATCTCGATCTTGATCTTGTTCACGTCCTCCGGAGCCGTGCCGGTCTTGTAGCGCATCACCATCTGCGGGAAGGCGATGGTAAGGGCGATCATGATGACCTGGATCGTGACGAAAGGCACGGCGCCCCAGTATATCTGGCCCGTCGTGACCGGCTCGATCTTCTTGCCCGTGATCTTGTCGATGTAGGGCACCCGCGCGGCGACCGAGCGCAGATAGAACAGTGCGAAGCCGAAGGGCGGATGCATGAAGCTCGTCTGCATGTTGACGCCCAGAAGCACGCCGAACCAGATCAGGTCGATGCCGAGCTTGTCCGCGACGGGGGCAAGCAGCGGAATGATGATGAAGGCCAGCTCGAAGAAATCGAGGAAGAAGGCGAGCACGAAGACGAGGATGTTGACGACGATCAGGAACCCGAGTTCGCCGCCCGGAACGGTCAGCAGCAGATGCTCGACCCAGAGATGGCCGTTGACGCCGTAGAAGGTGAGCGAGAACGTCCGCGCGCCGATCAGGATGAACAGCACGAAGGAGGAGAGCCGGGTGGTCGAGGCGAGAGCCTGCTTGACCACCTCCATCGAGAGCCGCCCCTTCGCCGCGGCCATGACGAGCGCGCCGACCGCGCCCATGGCGCCGCCCTCCGTGGGGGTCGCGATGCCGAGGAAGATGGTGCCGAGCACCAGGAAGATCAGCGCCAGCGGCGGGATCAGGACGATGACGACCTGCTGTGCCAGCCGGGACATCAGGCCGATCTTCAGGCCCTTGTCGAGGATGGCGGCGATATAGATGACGATGATGCCTATGGTGGCGCCCCAGATGTCGGCGTTCTGGCCGTAATGCGGGATCAGGATGCGGTTCGCTCCGTAGGCGATGGCCACCGCGACCACCAGCGCCACTACCAGAGACATGACGCCGGACCCGAGCGTGCGCGCCTCGAGCGGCAGGGCCGGCATGGAGTTCGGCTTGATGATGGTCATCAGGAGCACGTAGCCCATGTAGAGCCCGGTCAGGACGAGGCCGGGGACGATCGCGCCGGCATACATGTCGCCGACGGAGCGGCCGAGCTGATCGGCCAGCACGATCAGCACCAGCGAGGGGGGGATGATCTGGGCGAGGGTGCCCGAAGCGGCGATGACGCCGGTGGCGACGCGCCGGTCATAGCCGTAGCGCAGCATGATCGGCAGCGAAATCAGGCCCATGGCGATAACCGAAGCCGCCACCACGCCGGTCGTAGCGGCCAGAAGCGCGCCGACGAAGACGACGGCATAGGCGAGGCCGCCGCGAATCGGCCCGAACAATTGCCCGATCGTGTCGAGCAGATCCTCGGCCATGCCGGATCGTTCGAGGATGATGCCCATGAAAGTGAAGAATGGGACGGCGAGCAGCGTCTCGTTCGACATGATGCCCCAGAAACGTTCGGGCAGCGCGTAGAGAAGCGGCCAGGAGAGCGAGATGTTGCCGCCCGAATAGGGCGCCAGCTCCACGCCGACGAAAAAGAAGAGCAGGCCGTTGGCGGCGAGCGCGAAGGCGGCGGGGTAGCCGATGATGAGAAAGACCACCAGCCCGGCGAACATGATTGGCGCCATGTTCTGCGCGATCAGCTCGATCATCAGCGGATCTCCGACCGATCGAGTTCCTCGATGTCATCGAGGGACTGATGGCTTGCGACGTGCTGGTGCTCGTCCGGCATCAGGCCGCGCATGATCGCGATCTTCTTGATGATCTCGGATACGCCCTGCAGGGCCAACAGGCCGAAGCCGAGCAGAAGCATCAGCTTGCCCGGCCAGATGATGAGCCCGCCCGCATTGGTGGAGACTTCTCCGGTTTCATAGGAAAGCAGGACGTAGGGGAAGAAATAAGCGAGCATCAGGAGCACGAACGGCATGAGAAAGAATATGTGCCCGAACAGGTCGACGGCGTTCTGCCGGCGGCGGGAGTACATGTTGTAGAGGATGTCGATGCGGATGTGCTCGTTCTGCTGCAGCGTATAGGCGGCGGCGAGGAGATAGGACGCGCCGAACAGATACCATTGCAGTTCGAGCCATGCGTTCGACGCGACGTCGAAGGCCTTTCTGGAGATCGCGTTGCCGGCGCTGACGAGCACCGCCAGCAGGATCAGCCAGGAAACGGCCTTGCCGACGAAGGCGGTGACCGCGTCGATGCCGCGCGCCAGCCGGATCAGGACCGACATGCTGCGGTCGAAAACGAGCGTCCAAAGGATCGCGATGACAACCACCAGGGCGATTGCGCCCATGACCGCCTGCGTCGGCGTCATGATGGCGGCGAGAAAGATCCCCACCGGTTTCTCCTCCCTCAATGAATGCCGGGCGGCAAGCCCCTGCTCGCCGCGCAGGCAAGTAACAGCCGCGCCGTGCTTTTACACGTGCGCGAGAATCGCGCCCCTCCGTAACAGCTTTGCCGCGCTGTGCAAACAGATTGGTTCGCCGGAAGCCAGGCCCGGCCTCGAGCGGCTGCGGACGCGGGAAAAAAATGCCGACCTTGCTCGGGGCGTGCGAGAATTAACTTGATATAATAAGCTAGGTGATTATATCGAGGCTTATGGCAACCCCGCGAAACACGCTCAACGGCTTCGGCTATCTTCTCAACGACACGTCCCGGTTGCTGCGCCGGCGTTTCGAGCAGAAGGCGTCGAACTACAACATCACCTCCGCTCAATGGCGCGCCATGGCGCAATTGTCGCGCAGCGACGGGCTGACCCAGGTGGCGCTGGCGCACCTTCTCGAGATCGAGCCGATGAGCGTCTGCCGCCTGATCGACCGGATGGAGGCCGGCGGCTTCGTGACGCGCCAGCCCGACCCGGCCGACAAACGCGCAAAGCTTGTTTACCTTACCGAGAAATCCCGCGCTCTCCTGGATATCATCAGGGTTGTAGCGATGGAGGTTTACGAGGATGCTTTCGCCGGCTTCGACGAGGATGAGCGGCTGCGGCTGGTCGCCGCTCTCAACAAGATAAACTCCAATCTATCCAAGGCCATCGCGGTTCGCGAGGAAGAGGTTGCATGAATGCGCGTGTAGAAGTGCCGGCCGACGTCAAGGCGGCCGTGCCGGAAACCTCCTTGCCTCCGAAGAAGCGCAAGCGCCGGTTGCTGCGCCTGGTGCTGATGCTCAGCGTGCCGCTGCTTCTGGCGGCGGGCGGCGCCTATTTCTGGCTGACCGGTGGACGCTACATCGAGACCGACAACGCCTATGTGAAGCAGACGATGGCGGCGATCTCGTCGGATGTCGCCGGCAAGATCATCGAGGTGGACGTCAGGGAGAACCAGAAGGTCAAGGCTGGCGACGTGCTCTTCAAGATCGATCCCGAGCCGTTCCGGATTGCGGTCGACCAGGCCGACGCGGCGCTGGCCAAGGCCCGGCTCGACGTGAAGCAACTGAAGGCCGCCTATGAAACCGCCGAAGCGAAGCTGAAAGCCGACCAGGCGACTGCCGAGATACGGCATCGCGAGCTTACCCGTTCGTCGGAACTGGCCGGGAAGGGCTTCGCCGCGGCGTCGGCGCTCGACGAGAGCCGGCTTGCTGCGCAGCAGGCCGATGCGCAGGTGGAGCTGTCGCAGAAAGCGGTCGACGCGGCGGCGGCGGCGCTCGACGGCAATCCCAACGCGCCGATCGATTCGCACCCCACCGTGCAGGCGGCGCTGGCGGCGAAGGAGCAGGCCTCTCTCGACCTCGCGCGCACGACGGTTCGCGCACCCAAGGACGGCATTGTCAGCCAGGTCGACAAGCTCAATGTCGGCCAGTACGTCTCGGAAGGCACCCAGATGCTTTCGCTCGTCGAGACGAGCGATACCTGGATCGAGGCCAATTTCAAGGAAACCCAGCTCACCGACGTCCGCCCCGGGCAGAAAGCCGTGGTGACGGTCGACACCTATCCGGGCCTCGAGCTCGAAGGCAAGGTCGCCTCGATCGGCGCGGCGACCGGCTCGGAATTTTCCCTGCTTCCGGCGCAGAACGCGACCGGCAACTGGGTCAAGGTCGTGCAGCGCATTCCGGTCAGGATCCGGGTCGACGAGAAGGGCGCCGACATATTGCGCGCCGGCATGAGCTCCGACGTCACGGTCGACACCGGCAAGAACCGGCTCGAGCGAGGGATATTCTGACATGGCCCAGGCCGTCGCCGGCCACGCCGCGGAGTCCGCCGGCAACCGCGGCGCCATCACCGTCGCGGTGATGCTGGCCACGATCATGCAGGTGCTCGACACCACGATCGCCAACGTCGCGCTGCCGCACATGCAGGGCAGCCTGAACGCGGCGCAGGACACCATCACCTGGGTGCTGACTTCCTATATCGTCGCCGCTGCCATCATGACGCCGGTGACCGGCTGGCTGTCGGACCGGATGGGCCGCAAGAATCTCTTCCTCACCTCGGTCGCCGGCTTCACGCTTGCCTCGCTCGCCTGCGGCATAGCGACGAGCCTGCCCGAAATGGTGGTTTACCGGGTCTTCCAGGGTCTGTGCGGCGCGGCGCTCGTCCCGCTCTCCCAGGCCGTTCTCCTCGACATCAACCCGCGCGAGCGCCATGGACAGGCGATGGCCATGTGGGGCGCCGGCATCATGGTGGCGCCCATCATCGGCCCCACGCTCGGCGGCTGGCTGACGGAGAGCTACAACTGGCGCTGGGTCTTTCTCGTCAATCTGCCGGTGGGCATCCTGGCCTTCGCCGGCATCCTCATCTTCCTGCCCAAGGGAGAGACACGCGAGCGCCGCTTCGACCTGTTCGGCTTCGCCGTGCTGTCGCTCGCCATCGGAGCGCTGCAGATGATGCTCGACCGCGGCGAGCAGCTCGACTGGTTCAACTCGTATGAGATCTGGATCGAGCTCGGGCTCACTGTGACCGGAATGTGGGTGTTCGTCGTCCATTCGCTGACGGCGGAAAATCCGTTCATCGACATCGCCATGTTCCGGGACCGCAATTTCTCGATGGGGCTGGTGTTCATCTTCATCATCGGCATCGTGCTTTTGGCGAGCCTGGCCCTGTTGCCGCCCCTGATGCAGAGCCTTCTCGGCTATCCCGTCATCACCACCGGCCTTGTAATGGGGCCGCGCGGCATCGGAACGATGATCTCGATGATCATCGTGGGGCGGCTGACGCGGATTGTCGACGCGCGGATCCTCGTCTTCATCGGCCTGGTGCTGACGGCCTATTCGATGCACATGATGTCGGGCTTCTCGATCATCATGTCGGACTGGCCGTTCATCACCAGCGGCGTCGTCCAGGGCTTCGGAATGGGGCTCGTCTTCGTGCCGCTTTCGACGCTTGCCTTTGCCACGCTGCCGCCGCGCTACCGGACCGACGGGACGGGACTGTTCAGCCTCGTGCGCAATGTCGGCTCCAGCATCGGCATCTCGATCGTCGCGACCATCCTCGCACAGATGACACAGATCAACCATGCCGAGATCGGCAGCCGGCTGACGCCTTTCAACCAGAATGTCATCAGCCAGGCGCCGGGACTGCTCTCGGCCGATCCCTTGACGCTCGCGCGAATCAACGGCGAGGTGACGCGCCAGGCGGCCATGATCGGCTATCTCGATGATTTCAGGCTGATGATGTATGTCTGCCTGGCCGCCATGCCGATCATTCTCCTTCTGCGCTCCCCGCACAAGCAGGCCGGAGGCAATGTCGGCCACGCGGTCATGGAATAGCAGCTATCGCGGCGCTTTGCGGGCGGCGGAATAGAGGCGGAAGGCCTCGAGCGTCGCGTCGCTGACGTGGTGTTCTATGCCCTCGGCATCGCGCCGCGCGATTTCCGGGCTGACGCCGATGTCGATCAGGAAACGCTCCACGATGCCGTGGCGGATGCGGCTCTCTTCCGCAAGCGCCCGGCCGCGTTCGGTGAGGAAGACGCCGCGATAGGGCTTGCGCGAGACAAGCCCTTCCTCGATCAGCCGCTTCAGCATGCGCGCGACGGTGGGCTGCGCCACGCCGAGCCGGGCGGCGATGTCCACCTGGCGGGCTTCCCCGCCGTCCTTGATCAGATCGTCGATCAGTTCGACGTAATCCTCGAACAGCTCGACCTTGCGCGCCTCCCGCGCCTGGCGGAAGGCTTCCGCCTGGATATCCGCCTCGGGAAGGGCGGCGCTGTCGGTATGCCTCGGTCGGCCCAAGATCGTCGTCCCGGCGGGTTCTCCCTCG